>NZ_BOVK01000012.1 GCF_018403685.1 Xylanibacillus composti | reverse complement strand
CATGGCCGTGGTCGTCCGCTTCGGCTCCCTCATGCGCATGGCCATGATCGTCCGCTTCGGCTCCTTCATGCTCATGGCCGTGGTCGTCCGCTTCGGCTCCTTCATGCTCATGGCCGTGGTCATCCTCTCCCAACACAATCGGATCCAGCAGTGCCGTAGCGCTTACCGGCTTCACCTTGGCATCCGGACTGAGCGAATTGAGGAAATTATCCAGCCACCCCTCGAAGCCAAGACCGTTGTATATCAGCAAATCTGCTTCAGTCATGTTGACGATATCTCTGGATTTCGGAGCCCAGTCATGCGCATCTACGCCTGCTGGCACCAAATTAATGACATGGACATGCTCGCCGCCAATTTTCTTCGTAAAATCATAAAGGGGGTAAAAGGTGGTGACGACGTTCACCTTTCCCTCCTCCGTGCTCGAGGCATTGGGTGAACAGGCTACAGCCAGCACCAACAGCAGCACCAGCCACCCTCCGTTTTTAAGCAATCTGTTTCGAATTTTCATCTTTCTCTCTCCTCCCCGTTGACGCTCAGCTATGAAAAACCGCCCCTGTGAAGCCAAAGTCCATTTCTGTACATAGACATACCTGTACGAATGGAAGGCTGTTCTCATGCTATGCTGCACTAATAGTAATTATTACGATTTTTCACTTGTACGATTATACTGTCTGTCCTTTCCGGCTGTCAACCCTATTTTGCACGCCACACGGTTTCGCATTCTATTCGTACGGCCCAAAAAAAAAAAGAAACCGGCCCAAGCGACCAGCTTCTTCTATCCTGTTATGCATCCCTTTATTCACGGTCCGGGCACCGCAAGCTGACAACAGCAAAGTGCCCTAACCAAACCTCTCTATCCATCCGGTCTATTTCACTAGTGCGCCGTTTGGCATTCCATCCGGAACGGTGGCCAATGTCAATTGGTCGCCCATGGATGCAGCCAGAATCATGCCCTGGGATAGCTCCCCGCGCAGCTTGACCGGCTTCAGATTCGTCACGCAAATAACCTTGCGCCCAACCAATTCCTCCGGCTTGTAATGCTTGGCAATGCCCGATACGACTTGGCGCTGCTCCGTTCCCAAATCCAGCTGCAGCTTCAGCAGCTTGTCTGCTTTGGGCACAGGCTCGCATGCAATCACTTGTGCGACCTTAAGCTCCACCTTGGCAAAATCGTCTATGCCGATTTCCGCCTTCGAATCGTTGTCCGCCTTTGCCTCTCCAGAAGCTCCTCCGGCCTCCTTCTTCCCGCCATTCTGCTTGCTGTCGGAAGCCGGTTCATCCGGCTCGCCGGGCTGCCGCATCACGCCGCCCATCGCTTCCACGATGTATTCCACTTCCTGAGCGATGTCCAGGCGGGGGAACAGCGGCTCGCCTTTTGCGACACGCGTGCCTTCCGGAATGCGAGCGAATTGCTTGGCGTCTTCGAAGCTGACGATGTTCTTATCCGCGATGCCCAGCTGCTTCCAGATACGGGCAGGCGCCTGCGTCAAAAACGGCTGCAGCAGGATGGAAGCGATGCGGAGCGCTTCGGCAAGATGGTTCATAACCGAAGCCAGCTGTTCACGCTTGTCCTCTTCCTTCACAAGCGACCACGGTTGTGTGAGATCGATATACTTGTTGGCGTGACTGACCAGCCTCCAAAGCGCGGTCAAGGCTACAGAAAACTCCATCTTTTCCATAGCCTCTTCGTAAGCGCGAACGGTCTCCTGCGCGAATGTCTCCAATTGTTCGTCATGCGGAGTCAGACGGCCGGCATAGACCGGTATGGTGCCGCCGAAGTACTTGTCAATCATGACCACAGTCCGATTCAACAGGTTGCCCAAATCGTTGGCCAGATCATAATTGATCCGCTCCACGAACCCTTCCGGCGTGAACGCGCCGTCCGCGCCGAACGGCACTTCGCGCAGCAAATAATAGCGCAGGGCATCCAAGCCAAATCGTTCGATCAGCATGACGGGATCAACGACATTGCCTTTGGACTTGGACATCTTGCCGTCCTTGGTCAAGAGCCAGCCGTGGCCAAATACCTTCTTCGGCAGCGGAAGACCGAGCGCCATAAGCATGATCGGCCAGTAAATGGTATGGAAGCGTACGATCTCCTTGCCGACCAGATGCACATCCGCCGGCCAGTAGCGCCGATAGTTCGATTCATCTGTCGATCCGTAGCCGAGCGCCGTTATGTAATTGGACAGCGCATCGATCCATACGTAGACGACATGCTTCGGATTGTCGGGAACTTTGACCCCCCAATCGAATGTCGCCCGGGAGACAGCCAAATCCTCCAATCCCGGCTTGATGAAGTTGTTGATCATTTCGTTCTTGCGGGATTCCGGCTGGATAAAATCAGGATTCTCTTCGTAATACTGAAGCAGGCGGTCTGCGTATTTGCTCATACGGAAGAAATAGCTTTCCTCCTTCACCCGTTCCACGGAACGGCTGCAGTCCGGGCAATTGCCTCCCTCAAGCTGGCGCTCCAAAAAGAACGACTCGCACGGAGTGCAATACCAGCCTTCATATTCTCCCAGATAAATATCGTCCTGCTCAACCAGCCGGGCGAAGATTTTCTCAACCGATTGCTTATGTCTCGGTTCTGTCGTTCGGATAAAATCATCGTAAGAAATGTCCAGCTTGCTCCACAGCTGCTTGATTCCGGCTACGATGTCGTCGACAAACGCTTGCGGACTGACGCCTTTTTCCTTGGCCTTGCGTTCGATCTTCTGCCCATGCTCGTCCGTGCCGGTCAAATAGAAGACGTCATAGCCGCGAAGTCTTTTGTATCGGGCCATGGCATCCCCCGCTACAGTCGTGTAAGCATGACCAATATGCAGCTTGTCGCTGGGATAATAAATCGGCGTGGTGATGTAGAAGCTTGGTTTGGATTCGCTCATGTGTTCTTATTCCCTCCATTGATCTATCGTGGCTCCTGTTGCAGCCCCTGAAATTAAAAAAAGCCCCGCCCCTAAATGGGACGAGAACTTTCGTTCACGCGGTACCACCCAACTTCCTTCCTGCCTCGCGGCCAGGAAGACGCTTGAAGTCCATGACTTCGCCGTTATCGCCGGCTTACGCCGCTGCCTTGACTGCCATTAGCCCCGGCATGTCTCGACAGCCGCTCCTCCCGGACCATCTTCACAGATTTGCATCAACCGGTTTTCAGCTGCCCCGGCTCTCTGGCATGACACTTACCCTGCTACTCATCCGTTCATAGGAAATCTTCAAATATGGGATTAGTAAAAATCATAGCGATTACGGAGCAAAAAGTCAAGAAATGACATGGTCATGCCTTGGGCTGCCGGCGGAGCCGCTCCTTGCCGGGCTCGGGCACCGGATCAATCCCGCCGGGGTGAAACGGATGGCACTTCACAATGCGCTTCGCTGTCAGACCAAGACCCTTGATAGCGCCATGCTTCTCCACGGCTTCCAGCGCATAGGCCGAACAGGTAGGATAAAAGCGGCACGTTGGCGGCTTTAGCGGCGAAATGAACTTCCGATAGATGCGGATCGGCGCTTGTACGATGCGTTTCACCCGGGCAGCTCCTTTTCTCTTGCATTTGCCATCTATTATACAGGATGCGTCATCGAATGATCCAGCTCGCCCGCCGGTTAATCTGCCAGCTGGCGCATTTCCGCATAATATCCGTCAAACCACCGCCCTCCATTCGCATCCAGAATCTCATCTGCGAGGCGTATCAGCGGCAGCTCATCATCCTCGCGGCCAAGACGATCCAAAGCAGCTGCATAGCGAGAAGCCATGCCGCGATTGTAAAGCTCCAGCATACGCCATAGCCACTTCCCTTCCCCAAGCCAGCAGGCTTCTGTTCTGAGATAAAAACGAATCAACCGGACTCCCAGCTGCTGGGCCACAACCAGTCTTTCTATTCGATCCCGGTTCTCCTCCAAGTCTTCCAGCAGTTCGGTCAGCTCATATCTGGCCTGATTCATTTCGTCAAGCGACCAGCCCGCTGGGCCTGCTGCCAAGAACAATGCGGCCCTGCTGTGCCAGCGTCTGCATCCATGCGACGATTCCAGCCAGCGGCCGCAGGCGAGCAGCCTCAGCACAGTCGGCAGCGCGGTTCGTCGGGCTTCGCGGAAGAAGCGCGGCAGCGCCTTCTCTGTGAAAACAAACCATTCCACAGGCTTGCCTTCCACTATATTGGATTCCCGATAAGCCGCATCCACACTATTGTCAATCACAGCAATGTCCACATCTGAACGCGGGTTTGCCGTGCCGTTGGCGTGACTTCCACCCAGTACAATTGCAGCAGCATGCGGATAGCGAGCATAACTAATATGACGCACCCATTCTGCAACATTCGGATCATTGCTGTCCAATCTTAATCCCCCCCAGGCTTCTGCATATTTTCCATTCCTGCCGGGTCAAATAACTATACCGCCCTTTCCCTGCAGCCATAAGATAGAGCAAACTGAAAGGAGGTATGACTATGAGCGCTGCAGCAGGCTACGGTTTCACTTCGACAGGTGCGATACTTGTTCTTTTCATTTTGTTGGTTATCATTTCCCGAACTATTTACGTTTAAGAGGCAGCAGGCATACCGTATGCCCTTGCCGAGTGAAACTTGGCAGGGGCTAAGTACGTCTATAAGATATGCGGACCGAAGGAGCAGCGTGAAAGACAAGCTTTTTGCCCGTTGTTTATGGCGGCAATATTCGTTGCCAAGCAAATCGGTACAAGTTGTTCTATTTACACACCTGTCTGCATACCTTATACTATTATTCGTAATGTTTACTCTTAAAGGGGCACCGTCATGGCATTCAAAACAATTTTTATCAGCATTATCCTTGAAGCACTGCCTTTTATTCTTCTTGGCGTCCTGCTTTCCTCGTTCCTGCACGTGTTCGTCTCTGCAGATACAATCAGGAAATGGACACCGAGGAATCCATGGCTCGGCATTCCCTTCGCCTGCCTGCTCGGAATCGTGTTCCCGCTGTGTGAATGCGGGATGATCCCGGTCGTACGCCGCTTGATTCGCCAGGGCATGCCGCTGTACATAGGCATCACCTACTTGTTGGCAGGCCCCATTCTGAACCCGGTCGTATTCGCATCGACCTATATGGCGTTTCGCGCTCAGCCCGAAATGGTGTATTCTCGCATGGCGCTCGGCTTCTTGTCTGCGGCATTCATCGGATGGGTCGTCTACCGCTTCGTTACAGGCATTCCGCTCAAATCATCCGAAGCGCATGCCGGGGACCACCACCACGCACACCACCATGAGCATGCGGCAACCGAACAATCTGTGGACAAGCCAGGCTGGCCGTTGTTCTCGCTCAAGCGATGGGGATCAGTGATCAGCCATGCGTCCGATGAGTTTTTTGAAATGGGCAAATATTTGCTGCTAGGAGCTTTCTTGACGGCTGGCATTCAGACCGTCCTGGACCGCAACATCTTGGCCGCAGTAGCCGAGAATAGCTGGGCCGCTCATTTGTTCATGGCCGGATTTGCTTACCTGCTGTCCATTTGTTCGACGTCCGATGCTTTTATCGCAACCAGCTTCCAGGGAATTTTTGGCGCCGGTCCTTTGCTCACCTTCATGGTTTTCGGTCCAATGCTTGATTTCAAAAACACCTTGATGTTCATGGCTGCATTCCGCATCCGCTTCGTGCTGCTGCTGCTAGTTCTCATTACGATTACTACGATAAGCTTTACAATTTTGTGGGAGCACTGGATGCTGGATTGGATGAGGCAGTGGCTCGCCATTCGCTAGCGCGCCTCGCCCGGAATGAAAATGATTTGAGAAGGAGGATTGCCCATGTCAGCAGCCAGCAAAGCCGCTATTCACGCAATCATTCGATCCGTAATCTTGTTTGGATTTACGCTGTATATTTTATATTTAAGCGAGAAGGGCGCTCTTAATTATTATATCGCTCCGCGTATGGAGCTCTATGTGAAGCTCGCCGGTCTTTCCCTGTATGCCCTGGCTGTGCAGCAAGCATTCCATGCTTATCGTACTTGGAGGAAGCGAACCGCGATCCCATCCTGCGATTGCTCGCCCGCTCCGGCAGGAGGCGTATGGAAGCATGCAGCTGTCTACCTGTTCTTCCTCTTTCCGTTGATGCTTGGCTTGTTTACCCCGGACACTGCTTTGGGCAGCAAGCTTGTAGAGCGCAAGGGGATGAATTATGCCGCGTCCTCCAATCTGCAGAGCGGCGGGGCGTCACCTTCGCAGGGGAAACGGCCGGAGCAGCAGGCCGCACCTAATGCCGCCGACCAGCAGCGAGAGCAGCAGGGCAACGGACAGAACATCGACGATGCCTTCCCTCATTCGGCAACGGAATCCCAGGACACTCAGCCGGGAGCGGCAGACGATGCAATCCCGATTGCCCCGCAGCAGGACAATCGATCCGGCGATGCCCCTGAAGCGGATGCTGTGCAGCCGCCGGGCAGCACGCTAGAGGCGCCTGTACCGGATTCGGAGCCGACCAGGCCGCTGAGCGATGAAGAATTGAACGCCTTGTTCCCTGAGGACAATGTTCTGTTTTCCGGTTATGCCAAGTATGCGCGCTCTGTTTATAACCATGAAGTCATTGAGGTTCCCGAGCATTCCTACACAGAGGTATTGACCACGCTCGACTTGTACAAGGAGCAATTCGTCGGCAAAACAATCCGGATCAGCGGCTTCGTCTACAAGCCGGCGGAGCTAGCCACAGACCAATTCGCCATTACCCGTTATGCCATGCAATGCTGCTCTGCAGATGCAGCTCCCTACGGGGTATTGAGCTTTTATCCGCGAGCCGCCACATTGGTCGAAGACGAGTGGCTGGAAGTAACCGGAACGATCCGGACGGCCGTTATGAACGACATGGAGCTGCTGGCTTTAGACGTGCAGCAAGTACGCAAGATTGAAGAGCCTTCGGACCCCTACGTATATCCAAATTTCGATTTCGGCTTCGAGTAATAAAAAGGGGCTGCCCCACAAATGTCGGGACAGCCTCTTATTCATTAGTCCAGCATACCGCCTCTGCGGTTCATTCCCATCCTGTCGTCTCGATCCGGCAGGATGTCGTCGTTGTCTGGATCAAGCGGGTTCATATCGACATCCAGCATGCCGCGTCCAGCGCGGTTGTCCATGTTCATAGTGTTGTCGTTAAATCCGCGGTTCATGCCGCGACCGTTCATGTCTGTCATTGTGCCGTTGCGGCCGTTCATGCCTGTTCCGGCACCTGTACCAGTGCCTGTGCCTGTGCCAGCACCTGTACCATTGCGGCCATTCATGTACATGTCCATATCCCTTGTGTTGCGGCGGATATCATTGTCCATGTCCAAAGGGCGCACATTGTTGACATCGTTTCGCTGTACCCGGTTGTTGTCGTCAGCGCCAGCGCCTGCACAAGCTGCAAGACCTGTTGCCATCAACGAAACAACCAGTAAACCAGAAACCTTCTTCCACATTCGCGTCCACCCCCTTTGCCGAAGAATCAAAATTAGTTTCTCTTCGACATCAGGGTTTTATGTGGTGTTCAGGCAGTGACCAGCAATTCCCTTCAAGGCAATGCAAAAACATGCAGGTGCGGACTGGCAAAGATGCGGTCGTACCAGCTAGACGTTTACCCCTTTCCTTTCCCCTTCTATAGGCAGCTGAACCGTAAAGGTGGTGCCTACGCCAGGCTTCGAGGAAATATCGATCTTGCCCTTGTGGCTTTCAATCATGCGATAGCTGATCGAAAGGCCGAGACCAAGTCCTTCGTCCTTCGTTGTGAAGAAGGGGGTGACGATCTGCTTCAAATGCTCGTCCGGTATGCCTTCCCCTTCATCAATAATGCGGATGACCGCATGATCGGCCTTCCGGTCGAGCACCACGCGAATAACGCCCTGATTGCGCATCGCCTCAATCGCATTTTGAATCAGGTTAACGAACACCTGCTTGATTTGCTGAGCATCCACCTTCACCTCAAGCGCCTCTTGCGGCAGCAGCGTCTCCAACGTAATACTTTTCAATATGGCCTGGCTTTTCATCAATTCCACCGTATCTACGATCAAAGAATTCAGATTGCATGTGCGGATTTGCGGATTGGACGGTTTGGCCATCAGGACGAATTGGGAAACCAGCTTGTTCAAGGTCATCAGTTCTTGGTCTATAATGTCCAGGTAACGCATTTCAGAGGAATTTTTGTATTTTTGCTTCATGAGGTAGACAAATCCAATGACCGAGGTGAGCGGATTGCGAATTTCATGCGCCAACCCTGCAGCCAGCTTGCCAATAGCCGAGAATTTTTCCGACAGCAAGATTTGCCTCTCCAATTCGTGGCGGTCCGTTATGTCGCGAAACTGCAAATACGCTCCGGTGATCGACTTGCGCTTGTCGTCATACACAGGCAGCGCATCAAACAAGCAAACCGTTGTCTGCATCATTTCGTCGTGAAACACAATTTCCCGATCCGCCACTTCCTGACCCGTTTGCAGCACGTATTCGACCAGATGCCCGAACGGCTCCAGCTCGAAGACAGACTGCTCCATAAGCTGTTCCCTGCTCTTGCAAACAATTTTTTCCATGAACGGGTTCAGCTCCTTAATCCGCCCTTCCTTGTCTGTTAATATGATGCCGTTGCGAACCGTATTGATCATCATGCTGTTAAACCGTTCCAATTGCTGACGTTTTACACCCAGCTCCAGCTCTTTGCCGATCGATTCCACCAGGTTGGCGAGCAACGCAAGCAGGTAAGGGCTGTGATGCTCAAGCGGCGTCACCATGGCAAGTGCGCCATTCATGGCATGCGGCTCTGCATACGTGAACGGAACCGAGTAGCTGGCCATCGTTTGCAGGGCTTCCCTGTAATGATCTGCACCCAACAGCTGGATCGGCTGCTGCTGATCCAGCGAAAGGCTTACTGCGTTCGTGCCCATGTCCGCTTCTGTAAGAGGGATGCCAGCTGCAAAACCGCACTGCGCCAGTTCCTTCCGGACCGAAAGATCGCCGTGAATATCCAGCACATACCCGCGTTCATCCGTTAAGGCAATCGCCAACGGCACATGGTGCATCGATTTCAGCAGTTTCGTTGAAAACGTTTGCAATTGCGCATGCACCTTGCTGTAACGGGCAAGGCGAGACAATCTCTCCTCCTCCGGCAGACGCGTTGCCGGATCTGGAACGAACTGCGGACTCATCCCTGCTCGCTTGCATCTCAACTTCGATTCGGTAATGTAAGACGGCTCAGCTAACACTTACATCATCCTCTTCTTTGATTGTCTAGTAAAATCTGTATCTATTATATCGTTTTTACCTTATTTCTGATACGGGGAGAAAATGACGAATTCACACTTTTATTGTTGATTTATGTCGAAATGAAGAGGAATCTGTGGACTTGTCGGCAAAAATAGCTGTAGAACTGACAATAACCTCGTCGGCTGGCCACTCCTCTTTGTCTGACTGTGTCGGATATTCCATGCAAAAAAAGCCGGTCGGCGATGCCAGATCAATATCCAGCTTAAGACGCACAGATGCCGGCGCAAAAAGATACCCGATTTTATACAGAGACGCAGGGGCACACCATAGTCGGACGCCCGAGAATTGCAATCAGCCCAATTGAAAGGAATGTATGGAGCGGGGAATGGTTCAAGGATATAGGTTCTATAGGCAGGAAGACTGGAACGCTGCAATGGCAGGAAAAAAGTACAGGAAGTAATGACAGATAATGCGGAGAAGGTTTGTAAAGTCAATTAGACCGTGCTATAATAGGAACGGTCTTCGCAATTTTGGATAAAATTCATATTTCTCGATAATATTTCTTATATTATACCAAAACATTAGGAGCCAAGTCAAGAACTTATCTATATAAGGGAGTGCGGCAATCATGAACGAGCAAACAGAGTTGCAACAAGAGCAGAAGAGAGCGCAGCGTGTTCACGCCCGTATTGAAGCTCTTGTCTCTGAGCTTGAAGCGGAAGCAGGCGATCTGAAGGAACAGGTCGTGCGCATCCGCAAGCATTTCTGGGAAGATGTCACTGTCAATATCGACAATCCGGACGATGTCATCGAAACCGCCATCAGCATGAAGCAGCAAGCTGAAGTGCTCTCGGAAAGGGAGCGAAGCCACAGGCATACGGCTGCGCAATTGAAGAAGCTGGATAGGCTGCGGGACTCTCTATATTTCGGGCGAATCGATTTCCGGGAAAAAGGTGCGGACGAGGCCGAATCGATTTATTTGGGCACAGCCTCTCTGATCGATGAGAACGGTGAGGACTTTCTCATTTACGACTGGCGCGCGCCGATTTCTTCCCTTTATTACGACCATGTGCCCGGACCGGCCCGCTATGAAACCCCTGATGGCTTCCAAGAAGGAGAAATGACGCTAAAGCGGCAGTTCATTATCCGAAACGGAGAGCTCGAAACGTTCTTCGATACAGGCGAAACGATCGGCGACGAGCTCCTGCAGGAAGTGCTCGGAAAAGGCGCGGACGCCAACATGAAGACCATCGTGGCGACCATCCAGAAGGAGCAAAATCAGATTATCCGCAACGACCGCGCCCGCCTGCTTGTTGTCCAGGGGGCAGCCGGCAGCGGCAAGACCTCGGCTGCGCTCCAACGCATTGCCTACTTGCTGTATAAGCATCGCGCCCGGCTCAAGGCGGACCAGGTGGTGCTGTTCTCCCCCAACCCGCTGTTCAACAGCTACGTCTCCACCGTACTTCCGGAGCTCGGGGAGGAAAATATGCAGCAAGCGACCTTCCAGGAATACCTGGAGCATCGGCTGGGCCGCCAGTTCAAGGTGGAGGACCCGTTCGAGCAGATGGAGTATGTCCTGACCTTGCGCGGCGCGAAGGGGTATGAGGCGCGTGTGGAAGCCATTCGCTTCAAAGCATCTGCTGCCTTCCTCCACGCGATTGCATCGTATAAGGACACGCTGCAGCAGCGCGGCCTGATCTTCCGCGATATCCGCTTCCGCGGGCGGCTGCTCATCAGCGGGCAGGAAATCCATGACCGGTTTTATGCGACGAACCCGGAGCACAAATTTCACAATCGCCTGGCTGCCATTGCCGAATGGCTGCTGGATCGCCTGGCTGTCATCGAGGAAGAAGAACGCGGAAAAAATTGGGCGAAAGACGAAGCGGAGTATCTTGATCCGGACATATACGATCAAGCTTTTCGTTACCGCAGAAAGCTTGAGCGGCAAAACAGGCGCAGCGCGCAAAAGCAGACGGTCGAGAATAAAGCGCAGGACCCGTCCGCCAAGAAGGACAGCTATGAACAAGAGCTGGAAGTGCTCGCCGGCTGGGTCGTCAAGGAAAAATTCAAGCCGCTCCGCAGAGGAATCAAGCTCTACCGCTTCCTGAACATCCGCGCCATGTACAGCAGACTCCTCGAGGAACCGGAACTGCTGAAATCGTGCTTGCCGGCAGACGCAAGCTTGCCGGGACACTGGGAGGAAGCATGCCGGGACACGCTGGAGAAATTGAAGAACAAGGAGCTTTCCTATGAGGACGCAACGCCCTACCTCTATTTGAAGGAGCTGCTGGAAGGTTTCCATACCAACACAACGGTGCGCCATGTTTTCGTGGATGAGGGGCAGGACTATTCGCCCTTCCAGTATGAATTTCTGAAGCGGCTGTTTCCTCGCGCACGAATGACGGTACTGGGCGATTTCCATCAGGCTATCTTCACGAGCGCCTTGGCCCTTTCCGGCTTTCAAGCGCTGCAAGGCTTGTATCCGAATGAAGACATGGAAACACTGCGGCTGACACGCAGCTATCGCTCTACCCGCCCGATTGTGGAATTCACGCGCGGACTAGTCGGCGGCCGTGACATAGAACCGTTCAATCGCCCAGGAACGACTCCACGACTCGCCCTCGTCCGCAGCCGGGACGAAGCGGCCGAACGAACAGCGGCGCAGCTTCGCGAGTGGCAAGCGGCTGGGTATACAAGCCTAGCCGTCATCTGCAAAACTGCAGAAGCGAGCCGAACAGCCGTCGAGGAACTGCGCAGCCGCGGTCTTGGGCACGTCCATCTCATCCGCAAGGAGACCATTGCCTTCGAGCCGGGCATTCAGGTCATACCGGCCTACTTGGCAAAAGGCGTTGAATTCGATGCGGTTGTCGTGTACGATGCATCCGCCGCCGAGTATGGAGATGAATCGGAACGCAATTTGTTCTATGTCGCCTGCACCCGGGCCATGCATGATCTGTTCCTGGTTGCCGTCCATACGCCCACTCCGTTTTTGGAAGATGCGGAACCCGGCACTTACACGCTAGCGGATGAACCAACGTCAGTGAACCGTTAGTCCGCATGCCGCCCAACAATCGGCAAGAAGCGGCGCCAACTTCAACGCGAGTACGCAGGAGAATGCTGGCTGCGTTATGTTCTGTCACTCCGATAAAGCGTGCAGCAAATAGGCCAGCCCATCATCGGGCTGGCCTTGCCTGTTTCTGTTTGCATGTTCTGCACACTTTCCGTCTATGCCCGGAAAGCAGCCAGTTGATCGTTCAAGCCCTTCGTCTGGCTGTATACCTGCTGATAAATCGCGAAGATGTTGCGATACTCCTCCGTACGCGCCGGGTTGGGCTGGATCGTCTCGGCCCTCTGCACGAACTGCTCGCCGCACGCCTCCAGGCTCGGGAACCAGCCGCAGCCGTAAGCAGCCAGCATCGCAGCACCCATTCCCGGTCCTTGCTCATTGGCCAGCCGCACGACAGGCAAGCCAAAAATATCGGCCTGCATCTGCAGCCATGTCGGGTTCTTCGCGCCGCCGCCGATGGACACGATCTCATTCATCTCAACCCCGGCCTCGCGGAACATCTCAACCGACTCATGGAGCGAGAACGTAATGCCTTCCATTACCGCACGGCCGATGTGGCTGCGCTTATGCGAACCGTCCAGACCGATGAAGCTGCCGCGTATTACAGCGTCGGCATGCGGGGTGCGCTCCCCGACCAGATAAGGTGTGAACAGCAGCCCCCCGGCTCCTGGAGGTATATCCTCCACGCCTGCCAACAGCTCCTCGTAGCTGGCTTCCGGCGCGAAAGTATCCTTGAACCAGCTCATGCTGTAGCCGGCCGCCAGCGTTACGCCCATCGCATAGTACGCTTGCTCCTTGCCGTGATTGAACAGATGCACTTTGCCGCCAAAGTCCTGGTCGCAAGTTTCCGCATACGTCAGCACCACGCCCGATGTTCCGATGCTGCACATCGCCATCCCCGGCTTCAGGATGCCAGCTCCGATTGCGCCGCAGGCGTTGTCGGCACCGCCGGCAAATACCTTCGTGCCCGCCGCAAGGCCGGACGCTTGAGCAAATTCAGCCTGCACCTCGCCTACACAAGCGTGCGCTTCGACAATAGGCGGGCACATGGAAAGCGGAATGCCGAATGCATCTGCAATCCGCTCGCTCCATTGCTTGCGCTTGACATCGAGCAGCAAAGTGCCGGCCGCGTCAGACACATCCATATGATACTCGCCGCATATCCGATAGCGGACATAGTCTTTAGGCAGCACGAACTGCTTCGCCTTCGCGAACAGCTCCGGCTCATGCTCCTTGACCCAAAGCAGCTTCGGCAGCGTAAAGCCTTCGAGTGCCGGATTCTTCGCAATGCCCAGCAGATCCGCGCCCAACACCTGCTCGATCTCCCGGCACTGCTTCGTCGTGCGCGTATCGTTCCACAGGATGGCGTTGCGCAGCGGCTTACCGGCTTCGTCCAGCAGCACCAGCCCGTGCATTTGGCCCGAGAAGCTGATGCCCTCTACATCTTGGCCTGCGGCTCCTGCCTTTTGAAGCGCTTCCCGAATGGCGTTCGATGTGCCGCTGACCCATTCCGCCGGGTCCTGCTCACTGTATCCAGACTTCTCTTGAATGAGCGGATACACGCTTGTCGCTTCCGCTTTTACAGCGCCTGTACGGTCAACCAGCAGTACCTTCACAGCGCTCGTGCCCAAATCCACTCCCAATACATACATGCGCGTTTCCTCCTTTTTTAGTTGCCCGCGAAAGTGAAGCAAGGCTTTGCAGCGTATTCCGGTTACTTTCGCGGGGCCCGAACATGAAACCCACGAAAGTGAAGCAAAGCTTTGCAGCGTATTCCGGTTACTTTCGCGGGGCCCGACTCATTGTTTCGTTCAAAAAAGGCCACAAGGACCGGCGGCCAGGCCGGTCCTGTGACCTAATCCGTTGCGCCAAGGTTATCGCTTCAACAAGAGGCGCTTAGAAAATGTATTCGTTCATGATCGCCTTCAGATGCTCTTGGCGGCCGGAACGATTTTGAATTTCACCCAGATCCAGCGCATACTGCTCCAGCGCCTTAAGATCCGCTTTGCCTGCAACGACGTCTGCGCCAATGCCGGACTTGAACGATGCGTAACGCTCTTCAATCGCATTTTCAAACACGCGATCCTCGATCAGCTTGGCAGCCGCTTTCAGACCGCGGGCAAAGCTGTCCATGCCGGCGATGTGAGCAAGGAACAAGTCTTCCTGCTCGAAAGAGCCGCGGCGAACCTTCGCGTCGAAGTTGACGCCGCCTTTGCCGAGACCGCCGTTTTGCAGGATTTCGTACATGGCCAATGTAACGGAATACAGGTCTGTCGGGAATTCGTCGGTATCCCAGCCCAGCAGCATATCGCCCTGGTTGGCATCGATCGAACCAAGCATACCTTGAATCCGGGCAACCCGCAGCTCGTGCTCGAAGGTGTGACCGGCCAGGGTCGCATGGTTGGCTTCGAGATTCAGCTTGAAGTGATTTTCCAGGCCATAAGTACGAAGGAATGCGATCGTAGTTGCCGCATCAAAATCATATTGGTGCTTGGTCGGCTCCTTCGGTTTTGGCTCAATCAGGAACTGCGCATCAAAGCCGATTTCCTTCGCATAGTCAACGGCCATATGATAAAGGCGCGCCAGATTGTCCAGCTCCAGCTTCATGTCCGTAATTTGCAAATATTCGTAGCCTTCGCGGCCGCCCCAGAACACATAGTTTTCCGCGCCCAGCTCCTTGCCCGTTTCCAGACCTTTCTTCACTTGCGCCGCCGCGTAAGCGTATACATCAGCATTATTCGCAGTTGCTGCGCCGTGCACGAAGCGCGGATTCGTGAACATGTTCTGCGTGTTCCACAGCAGCTTCACTCCGGTGGAGGCCATGTGAGATTTGATCATGGCGACAATCTCATCCAAAATTTTGTTCGTCTCGCGAAGCGTGCTGCCCTCCGGCGCAATATCCCGGTCGTGGAAGCAGAAGTACTTGGCGCCAAGCTTTTCGTAAAACTCGAACGAAGCTTCTACGCGTGCCTTGGCGATATCGATGCCGGAAAATTTATCCCAGGAACGAACCGCGGTACCGCTTCCAAATGGATCTGTGCCTGAAGCCGTGAACGTGTGCCAGTACGAGACGGCGAAGCGCAAATGCTCTTCCATCGTTTTGCCGGCTACAACTTCGCTCGGGTTATAGTGCTTGAATGCAAAAGGGTTCTTCGATTCTTTGCCCTCGTATGTGATCTTGCCAACTGACGGAAAATAGCTCATCTTCACATGACCTCCCATGAATTCGTTTCTCCTACATCCTATCACGTCACGAGAAGTTTGTCTATTGGATAAACAAAGTTTTTGTAGGTTTTTTTTCCCGACCATGCTACACTACTTATAAACTTTAGCAGCCGCAGCAGGATTGCTCTTCCTCACCTGCATCCTCTTCCTGCATTTCCATTGCCTGCATGCCTTGCGACGAAAGACTGCCAGACGGCCAGAAGCTCTGAGCAGCTCTGCTGAAAGGAAAAAGCGCTGCTTGACATTTTGACAAGGAACGGACGGAAGCGAAGCATGAAAGTTACTGGAGACCTGCAGTTGGTCAAACGCATGAATAAATCGATTATTCTGGATAAAATCCGGAACGCCGGCCCTATTTCCCGGGCGGCCATTTCCGCGGAAACCGGCTTGAACAAAGGCACCGTATCCAATCTGGTCAGCGAGCTGATCGAGGAGCAGCTGATTATGGAAACCGGCACCGGCGCCTCAAGCGGCGGACGCAAGCCGGTTATGCTGCTGTTCCGAGCAGGAGCGGGAT
Organism: Xylanibacillus composti; assembly: GCF_018403685.1. Classification (NCBI taxonomy): domain Bacteria; kingdom Bacillati; phylum Bacillota; class Bacilli; order Caryophanales; family Paenibacillaceae; genus Xylanibacillus; species Xylanibacillus composti. The sequence continues at coordinate 85,528 of NZ_BOVK01000012.1, read as the reverse complement.
TCGCCATAGGCATCGATCTGGGCGTCAACTATTTGCGGGCGGCGCTGACGGATTTGGAGGGGCGGATTGTGGAGGAGCTCCTCCACCCGCTTGCGGATACGTCGCTGCACTTAATCACGCAGCTGATTTGTGAATCGGTGTCGGAGCTGCAGCGGCGGCTCCCTGCCAGCCCCTACGGGATTATTGGCGTCGGCATCGGCGTTCCGGGCATGGTCGATGGCAGCGGTTCCGTCATCTCCGCCCCCAATTTGGGCTGGCGGGACGTCGAATTGCGGGCGGCGCTGCAAGCTGCGATCCCGCTTCCCGTGTGGATCGACAACGAAGCCAATGCCGGCGCGCTTGGGGAGAAACGATTCGGCGCAGGACAAGCGTATGCGCATTTCATCTATGTGAGCGCCGGCATCGGCATCGGCGCCGGCATCATCTTGAACGACGCTTTGTTTCGAGGCAGCGGCGGCCTGTCTGGCGAAATGGGCCATATGACCATCGAAACGAACGGCCGGCAATGCCGCTGCGGCAACGCCGGCTGCTGGGAAATGTACGCCTCGGAGAATGCCCTGCTCCATGCGGCGCAGCAAAGCGGACTGCTTGCTCCCGATGAAGCCGGCGACATCGGCTTGGACCGGATGACAAAGCTGGCGGCAAGCGGCGACCCGGAGGCGATCCGGCTGTTCGCGGATATCGGGACGATGCTCGGCATCGGCATTGCCGGGATTATGAACAGCTTCAATCCGCAGGCCGTCGTCGTAGGCAACCGGCTGCTGCTGGCCAAGCCTTGGATAGCTGCCCCGCTGAAGCAGGCAGTGGAACAACGGGGACTGCGCTCCCATCTTCGCCAGACGGATATTGTGTTCGCTGAGCTCGGCTTGCGTTCTGCTGCGCTCGGAGCGGCCTCGCTGGCGATTGAGCAATTTTTGCAGAACGACCATGCGGCGAGAGGCGCCGGGGAGGAGCCGTCCAGAACCTGACACACCCTTGTGCTGTTTTTGATCCCTGACTGTACCGGCCTGCGCCAGCCTGCAATTCGTTCTTGCTTCAGCTTGGGGTTGGCGCGAATGCATGAATCATCTGCTGCGGATTCCCGATCTTGGATTCGCAGCAGCAATCTGCCAGAACTGAATAGGATCGCCTCGCTCTCATAAATGCGATGGCACCGCGAGCTTCCCGCAGTTTCCTTGTTCGGGGCTCCCTTTTCTAGCGAATTTGTTGTACAATGGAGGATATTATTCTTTATTTAGAAGTAAGCAATCGGTTTTCTGCATGCTTGCGATGCAGTCAGAAAGCCGCAATGATTCGAGGAGGTATTGCCAACATGTCCAACAAGAAGATGCGGTCAGATATGATCAAGAAGGGCTTTGACCGCGCGCCTCACCGCAGCTTGCTGCGCGCTGCCGGCGTGAAGGAAGAAGATTTCGGTAAGCCGTTTATCGCGGTGTGCAACTCTTATATCGATATCGTGCCCGGTCACGTGCATCTGCAAGAATTCGGCCAGATCGTCAAGGAAGCCATCCGCGAGGCCGGCGGGGTTCCGTTTGAATTCAACACAATCGGCGTTGACGATGGCATTGCCATGGGCCATATCGGCATGCGCTACTCGCTGCCAAGCCGCGAAATTATTGCCGACTCGCTGGAAACAGTCGTGTCCGCGCACTGGTTCGACGGCATGGTCTGCATCCCGAACTGTGACAAGATCACGCCGGGCATGATGATGGGCGCTCTGCGCGTAAACATTCCTACCGTCTTCGTGAGCGGCGGACCGATGAAGGCCGGACGCACGAAGGACGGCAAAGCAATCTCCCTGTCCTCCGTATTCGAAGGCGTGGGCGCGTTCCAGTCTGGCAAAATCGACGAGCAAAGCTTGACCGAGCTGGAGCAATACGGATGTCCGACTTGCGGCTCATGCTCCGGCATGTTCACCGCCAATTCGATGAACTGTCTCGCAGAAGGCCTTGGTCTTGCGCTTCCGGGCAACGGTACGATTCTGGCAGTCAGCCCGGAACGCCGCGAATTCGTGAAGAAATCCGCTGCCCAGCTCATGGAGCTTATCGAGAAGGATATCAAGCCGCGCGATATCGTAACCATCGAAGCGATCGACAACGCCTTCGCGCTGGATATGGCGATGGGCGGTTCGACCAACACCGTGCTTCATACACTGGCGCTGGCGCACGAAGCCGGCATCGATTACCCGATCGAGCGCATTAACGAAGTCGCAGAGCGCGTGCCGCATCTCGCGAAGATTGCGCCGGCCTCCGACTATCATATCGAGGACGTGCACAATGCAGGCGGCGTGAGCGCAGTATTGAACGAGCTGTTCAAGAAGCCTGGCGCGGTTTACGGAGACAACATTACGGTAACTGGCAAAACTTTGCGCGAAAATGTGGAAGGCTGCGAGATCAAGGATACGGACGTCATCCGCACGCTGGACAACCCGCACAGCGCCAAGGGCGGACTGGCAGTATTGTTCGGCAATCTTGCGCCGAACGGTGCGATCATCAAGGTGGGCGCGGTCGATCCTTCGGTCGGCGGACGCCATCGCGGCCCGGCCATCTGCTTCGACTCGCAGGAGGATGCGCTTCACGGCATCGCCAATGGCAAGGTGAAGGAAGGCCATGTTGTCGTCATTCGCTACGAAGGACCGAAGGGCGGTCCCGGCATGCCGGAAATGCTCGCCCCGACTTCGCAAATTGTCGGCATGGGCCTCGGCGCGAAGGTTGGCCTGATTACGGACGGCCGTTTCTCCGGCGCGTCCCGCGGCATCAGCATCGGCCACATTTCGCCGGAAGCAGCGGAAGGCGGTCCGATTGCTTTCGTGCATGACGGCGACATCATCGATCTGAACCTGGATGAACGTACAATTACGCTGGAAATCAGCGACGAGGAAATGGCCAAGCGCCGCGAATCCGAATGGAAAGGCTTCGAGCCTAAGGTGAAGACCGGCTATCTCGCACGCTATTCCAAGCTCGTCACTTCCGCCAGCACCGGCGGCGTTATGAAAATCGATTAATTTGCAGCTTGCTTGATCCAGTGGGAAGCAGTCTCGATATGCGGAAAGGCGCATTGCCCTACCGCAATCATCTTCCCGCCCGCTAGGCGCAATCCTTTTGACAGTCCGTGGCTACTTGCAGCCACGGACTGTTTTTTATTCTAGAATTGAGCGAGGGAACCGAGGCTCTCGCTATAGACATCCTACCTTATCCCACGGCACGAGCTGTGACAGCTTTACCCAACGATTTTCCAGGTCTGTTGACCGTCAATTGGCAGATGAAACGACGCCTAACATATCCGATATGTAATTCGTTCATGGTAAACATATCGTTCGTTCCGACCGTAAGTTTTTTTTGGCTCTCCGAAGGTTTACCTTGCAGGCTATCATCGACATTAAATGTCCAAAACCTTTGATAATGCTGGCTTTTTCAGTTGTTCAGCAAGCCCTAAAATATGCATGAAGATAGATTCAAACAAGTTCGTATCTGAAAGCATTCGTATTTCTTGCCAAATGTGAAGAAATGCGAGAGTAGACTGACTAAAGTCATGTACGAGGGACCAGCAGTAAGCCACGTTCAATTCAATGTCCTTAATCGATTTACGCATGGACCGTAATTCCGTACAAACACTGGATGAGAGCATTTTGATCAAAAGTAACGGGATCAACACTAGGATGATTGTTGTTTTCGCAGTACAATTATTCAACAAGGTCATAAACGAAACAAGAGCAATCTGTGCAGCCCATCATAACAAGAGACTCACACTACTAAACCATACATCGTTTACATATGTTATATCGTATAAACGCCAGCGAAATAATATAGATACTGCATTAAAAAGACTGCCGACAGAAATTTGTCGACAGTAGGAGGTTTCCTACAACTTTAGGAAACCTTTGGCATCCCCCTAATCTTTGTTAAAAAACAGTATTGACACAACTAAATAGACGACAATACCTAGCAAAAACAATAAAACTTTTTGTTTCATACCCAATATTATACTAGTTTATATTACCAACTTCCACCTGAACCCGAATGACAAATTGCTTTACTCGTTGCACTAGAAAAATAAATATTGGTGCATGTGGGATTTTCTGAGTTAAATGTGAGAGCCCTTGCTACCCACTCTCCTGCAGAAGCCCCCGTATATCGTATAAGAACTCCGTCAATAATATATCCAACTACAATACCTGCAATAAAAACAACCACTGCGCCTACCGGTATAGCATTCGGTTGAACATCCGGACCACCATACAGTGACACTTCAACAGTTTCAAACTTAACGTAATGGTTATTTGCAGCAAAAACTTGATTTCCACCCAAAATCGTAGATGAGACGAGAGCTACCACCAAAACACACGTCAAAACCATAGAAAATTTCAAAAACCTTTTCATAATCCAAACTCCTCCTTTTTTTCAATGCATTTACATCTTCGACGTTGTTTACTGAATTCCTCTAATTTTCCAATAATTTTGTCTGCTTTTTTGTAATCGGATCATATATCAATATTTGAAAATAAGAACCCAATATACAAGAGATATTTTCAAATGTTTGCATTAACTTTTCAAAGAAAGATCTCGAAGAACTCCTTTACATTCCAAAACCCATGGTATATTTATCGAGTCCATTTTATTCTAATAGCAATGCAGTTGGATGTTTATGTGAAACTCAGTTCTTTACCTGTTCGAATTGTGGAGCAATACATCAATCGATTAAAATGTACTGGGCGCTGGATAAACCTAACACTACTTCATTCTTCAAAGATATACATTGAATGCTATTAGCTGCTTAGTTCGTAAACATAATACACAGCTCTGTTGTATTCTTCACCATTACGTGGATAACGCCATCGCAGCGCAAGACTATTTGAAAAATTTAGTACCATTAGCCAAGCAAGGCAATAACTATATTTCGATCTTCATGGATACTGTTCCGAGAAAAACATAATCGCCATGGTATATGTCCTCGCCCGTAACTGATTCCGCCCTACAATAAGAAAAAGAAATGGAAACAGTTTGTAGTCACGCATTGCCGCATATGAACCAACTCCCTTGTCAGATTTCAAAGGTTATATGGAAATTAGTGGGATCTTCTGAACGCATTCATCACTAGTAACGAATAGCCAAAATTATTAAGTCATATTCGTCTTAAAAACATAAAGAGCATCGCGGAAATCACCAAAGAATTCTGCCTCATGTTGTACGGGAGGTCTTAACCAAATTGAAAAAAAATCCGACGGCACTCGGTCCGCCGATATCCAAGCTTCTGGCGGCTTTCGTCTCACTCTTCATTGGATCGCACAACAGCAACAGCATAGTATGTGCGCATCTTCGGTTTCGGCCGTTCGCGCACATACTGTGAAAAAAGGAATTCACCCTGCTCCGGGACGAAAAGTCAAGCCGGGAATTTCTGTGAATGGACAAGATTTACAATTCCAGTCCCTTCCAAAATGAAATCCGCGAGCCCGTTATATTTCCACATCGCCAAGCGAGAGCATTTCCGGCTGGCCCTTCAACGGCTGATAGCAAAAAGTCTCGAAGTATCCGACATCGTCGGCGAACGCTTGCAAAGCTCTCGTTTCGCGGAACGAACCAATAGGCATTACGTGATAAAGCCGGAGAAGTACTGAACATCCTCTTCTCCGGCCGCAGCTGCTCACAAGCCTCCCAGCACCCCTACTTCTCTTCGGCCAGGCGGTGTAAATAGCGGCACGCAGTCAGCATCCCCTTCTCCAAATTTTCCAGATGAAAATGCTCATTCGGACCGTGCAGGTTTTCGTCCGGCAGCCCGAATTCCATCATCACTACCGGCACGCCCAACACCCGGTTAAACACTTCAACTATAGGAATGGAGCCCCCGCTACGCGTATAGACCGGCTCCTTTCCAAAGGCTGCTCCATAGGCTTCCGCCGCTGCGCGCAAATACGGATGGTCCGCCGATACTTGATACGGCCGTCCGCCGTGCTGGCGGATCAGCTCGACAGTGACACCGGGCGGACAGTGCTGCTGCAAGTGTCGTTCTATCGCGTCCATCACGGCATCAGGATCTTGCTGCCCAACCAATCTGCAGGCAATCTTGGTAGTTGCGCCCGTCGGAATGGCAGGCTTCAGGCCGCTTCCCTGAAAACCTCCTGTCACGCTGACCACTTCCAAGGTCGGACGGGCGGTCGTTCGCTCCAGGAACGTATACCCCTCCTCGCCATACAACGCCGGCACCTTCAGCTCCCGCTGTATCTGTTCCTCGTCTGAAGGCAGACAGCGTAGCTGCTCCCGTTCTTCCGCCGTCAAATCCTGCACCCCGTTGTAGAAGCCTTCCACCGCCACCTTGCCATCCTTCGCATGGAGACTGGCGAGAAGATGAGTCAATGCGTGGATCGGATTTTGCACACCGCCGCCGTACAGGCCCGAGTGCAAATCCTGCGCCGGACCCTTCACCCGCACCTCCATGCCGGCAAGCCCCCGCAGCGAGGTGCAGATGGATGGCGTGCCATGCGCGATCATCGGCCCGTCAGAGATGACAATCACATCGGCATGCAGACGATCGGCATGCTGCTCCAAAAAGCCGGGCAGGCTGGGACTCGAAATCTCTTCCTCCCCCTCGATGCAGAACTTCACATTCACCGGCAGCGCCCCTTCGGCCTGCAGCAGCGCCTCCACGGCGTTCACATGAATGATCAGCTGCCCTTTGTCGTCCGTAGCGCCGCGCGCATATATGTTTCCGTCGCGGACGACCGGCTCGAACGGGTCCGTATCCCAGCCGTCTGCTGCTTCCGCCGGTTGCACATCATAGTGCCCATAGACTAGCACGGTCGGTTTGCCCGGCGCGTGCAGCCAGTCCGCATACACGATTGGATTCCCTTCCGTCTCGATCACCTCTACGTGCTCCATGCCGGCTTTCCTGAGCCTGTCAGCCAACCAATCGGCCGCCTTTTGAATACTGTCCCGATGCTCGGTCCCCACGCTCACACTCGGTATGCGCAGCAATGCCGCAAGTTCCTCCACATACCGCTCCCATTCCGCCCGAACATAACTTTCCACCGCCGCGTTCATCGTCATCTCTCCTTCATTGGGATTGTTTGATTTCAGTAAGGTCAAGGGGCCAATGTAGCAGTACCAATTATTTATAGTAGCAACTTCATAAATTTTGGCTTACACGGATCGAAAATCGCTAAATTATTACGGAATTACTATTAAGTATTACCTTGCCTTCCTCAATTAATAGTAAAAGGTACACTAATCGCACAAATCTGCCAGCTGCACCATCTGAGCAGGCCAAGCGATGTAAAAAAACCGGCCCGTCTAATGACAGGCCGGCTCCGCAAAGAACAAGTCGTTTATTTCACGTACAGGCGGCTCGTTTCTTCCCAGATCTCGCCTGGTTCCAAGCCGATCAGGCCGATCTGCTCGGCCGGCATGCCCTTGACGTTCGGCGCATTGACCAGATTGATCTGCGGCTCGGGGCAGAAGAAGCCTTCCTTGCCGCCATTGTTGTAAATCATCCAATGCTTGTAGGCGCTGCCCGCATCATAAACCAACGTCGCACCCGTACGCGTATCCGTCAATTCCATCCGGTTGCGGCCATCCTGGGTCGCCGCCGTATAATGATTGTCCATCGGCGCGTAGAATGGATAGACCCCGTCCTGCTTCATCGCTTGCTCCTCTTCGCTCAACGGTTGCATGCTGCCCGTTGGCAGCATGCGCTTGCTCATCTCATACCGGTCGCCAATCGTCACCTTCATCCGATAATCGGTCGCTTGACTGCCTGGCGCAAACGGAGCGTTAATGGCGGTATGGAACGCCAGCAGCCAAGGCATGCGCGTTGCGCCCTCGTTGCGCACGGTGACCTGCTGATGCAAGCCATGCTCGCTTAATGTATAGCGCAAGCGAAGCGTAAAGCTGTGCGGCAAATAGCGGTAAACCTCATGCTTCTCATCGACACGCAGCGCCAGGGTGACGTGACTGGTGCGTTCATCGGCAGCAAAGCTCTCCACCTGCCAAGGTATGTAATGGATAAATCCATGAATATGGTTGTTAGTGTCCTCCTCATTAATTGGCAGCGTATACTCTTGGCCTTCCCACACCATCTTCCCATCCTCATACCGGTTCGGCGGATACAGAATCGGTATGCCGTGCAGAATCGGGCGTTCCTTGAAGGATTCGAACTCTTCCGGTGTCGGTTCATGCAGGAACGCATAGCCCTGCTCCTTATCGCGGAACGCGATCATGTTCGCGCCGATATTCGGCAGGACAGCCGCTTCATAACGTCCGCTTGTTAGCCAGATGGCCGGTTCTCCTTGATATTCGCCTTGGTAAGCAGTAGGTTTGTTCACGATATAGACGCCTCCCGAAAAATAGTCCATGATTTGCTAATCCTAGCATACCATAATCGCTGCAGCTATGCCTATGCGGGCACGATACGCGAATGCTGCCATGGAGGACGGCGTCTGCGGCACAAGTGCGGCCTGCTTATGTTTATGGCCAATTGCGTTTATTACCGGAGGGACGTACGAATTTCATCCGACAGCTCAACTCGGACTCTACATGCACACGATGTCCGGAGTCAGCACGATTTGTTCAAGCAGCCCGATGCCGCGGTCTGCGCCGCCTATCCGCTCCAGCACCAGCTCCGCCGCCGTACGGCCAAGCGCCTCGGGATTTTGTCTCACGTAAGCAAGACGGTTCGCAAACAGCGGGGCAAATTCCAACTCGCCATAGGAGGCAACCTCCCAGAAATCGAGCGGCTGTCCCATCTCCTTCAAGCCCAAATACAGGCCGAAAGTCATTTCATTATTCGCAGAGAACACAGCGGTAGGAGGCTCCAGCAAACGATGCATCTGGCGGGCAGCCTCGCGTCCGGACGAGCGCGAGAAATCCCCGGAATACCAGAACATATCGGCGGGTGACAAGCCCGCGCGCTCCAATGCGGCCTGCACGCCTTCGCGCCGCTCGTCCGCTGTGCTGATTCCTGCCGGGCCGCACAGAATGCCAATCTTGCGGTGGCCCTTGTCTACCAACAGCTTCACCGCACGTTCCGCAGCACCCCGATTGTCCTCTATGATAATATCGGACTCCACGTTGTTCACTCGGCGGTCAATTAGAATCAGCGGCACCCCGCGGTCTTGAACCTCCCGCAGCTTGTCCGCATTTTTGCCCATTCCTGCTATCACTAGCGCTTCGATCCGGTTTTCCAGCATAAAATTGATGGCACTCCGTTCCCGGGCAGCATCAGCGCCGCTGTCCGTATACAAAATATGATAATTGCGCACAGACAATAGCGCTTGCACTTCTCGGGCAAGTCTCATGAAATACGGATTGCGCATATCGGGCAAAATCAAGCCCACACAATGCGTCCGCTCCCGCTTCAAATTCCGGGCCACGGCATTGGGCCGATAATTCAACTGACGCACCGTCTCCAGCACCCGATGCCGCACATCCTCGCTGACATATCCGCTTTTATTCAAAACCCGGGAAATGGTGGCCGTGGATACTCCCGCCGCCTGGGCAACTTCTTTAATCGTCACATTACGCACAAGCAAACCCTCACTTTACAAAAGCAGCAAACAATTTGAAATCGTTTTCAAAATATCACAACTTTTCTGGAAAAGCAACCTTCCCTCACCCATTTACCAAAAAATTCCGAGGTGCGGAGATGCCTCTCCTGCTAATAGACGCTACCCTCTGCCGCAAAGTTCGGTCATCCTCTAATCTATTCACTTTTCAATGAAATCGTTTTCAAAAAATAAGCCATTTATAAATAGAACATTGAAAAAAACTCGCACCTGACCGGGTACGAGCAAGCGCCTATCGCGCCTAAAGTTCCTGCGAGCCTGTATCCTGCGAAGGTCGCCGAATTGATGGCAATTCCACCGGGAATGGAGCCTGCCACCGCAACGATGTCCGCAATCTCGCTCGCTTTCAACCATTTCCGCTTCTCTGCCGCCTCCCGTTCCAGCAGCGTTATGATCGTATACCCGCCGCCGAATGTAACGGACCCAATCCGCAAGAAGGTGATCCATATTTGCAGCAAGAGCTTCCCATTGTTGTTTCTGAACATATGATCACTTCCCGTCCTCGTTCTCATCCATCATATCGAACTTTTTCCCATCATGATCTATTGCAATTTCATATAGAACCCATAAGACGCACTCATGCCCACTATTCCACTGGGTCTGATGTGCATATACGTGTGCCCGTTAGGTTTGCCCCTCGGGCGCCGCCTTTAATCGTCCAATGTTGACGAAACGAAACTAGATTTGCTATCATAAACTAATATTATTAGTTTTCAGAGAAAGGTTGGATGTTCGTGCGTGTGGCAAGCATTCATTCGCTTTATCAGATCAGCTTTATGCCCAGGCTGCTCCCCGTCAATTGCTATCTCGTGGAGGAAGAGGACGGACTTACGTTGATTGACGCCGCTCTGCCCTACAGCGCCTCAGGAATATTGCAGGCGGCCCGGCAAGTCGGCAAGCCTATCCGCCGCATTGTGCTGACGCATGCCCATGCCGATCATGTTGGCGCTCTGGATGCATTGAAGCGCCGTCTTCCCGAGGCGAGCGTCGCCATTTCGGAACGAGATGCCCGGCTGCTGGCCGGAGATCTGAGCCTTGACCCCGATGAAGCGCCGCTCCCGATTCGCGGCGGCATTCCGAAGAAGATCACAACCGTGCCCGATCATCTCTTGAAGGAAGGTGATCGCATCGGTTCCTTGACCGCGATTTCCGTGCCCGGCCACACCCCCGGCTCTATGGCCTTCCTGGATGAGCGAACTGGCGCCGTCGTCGCCGGAGACGCACTCCAGACAAGAGGCGGCATAGCCGTAGCGGGGTTGCTTAAGCCAAGCTTCCCGTTCCCGGCCATGGCTACCTGGAACAAGCAAGCCGCAATACGTAGCGCAGCGAAGCTCTTGGCCCTTTCCCCCGCTTTACTGGCAGTCGGGCACGGACCGATGCTGGAACAGCCGGAGCGTGCCATGGAGCAGGCCATAGACGAGGCCAAGCGCGCGATAGGAGGAAGATAATCGATGTCACCCAGAATGGGGCTTACCCTGCCGACAATTATACAGGCTGCTGCAGAGATGGCGGATCAGGAAGGATTCGATGCGGTGACCTTGGCCAGTCTCGCCAGCAAGCTGAACATCCGCACGCCATCCCTGTACAATCATATCGACGGCTTGAGCGGGCTGCACCGAGAATTGACCCTGCTCGGCATTGACCAGTTATATCGCGTCATGGCCGAAGCTGCGCACAAGCATCATGGCGCAGACGCCATACGCGCCATGAGCCACGCCTATGTCAACTATGTAAGGAGCCGCCCCGGACTTTATGAGGCTACCTTCCGCATGCCCGATTTTGCAGATGCCGATGTGCAGCAGACCGGCAACCGGACATTAGAGCTCGTTGTCGAGAAGTTTCAAGAATGCGGACTGGAGGGTGAGGATGCGGTTCATGCGGTGCGCGGACTCCGCAGCTTGCTTCATGGCTTTGCGTCTCTAGAGAGCAAGGGAGGATTCGGTATGCCGCTTGATGCGGATGAGAGCTTGCGGCGTCTGATCGATACGTTTTTGCTAGGCATTCAGCATGCTGTCCCTAAGTGAGGAAATAAAAAGAAAGCCGTCCTCTCCGTCAGCAAGACGGAAAGGACAGCCTTCATTCATCCGCAAGGAGCGAACTTTGCGCAAGCGGTGAGCGTAATTGGCAAGCTTCTCTTACAGGCAGAAACGTTCAAGCGTGCTCCTGATGCCCCTCTTGCAATACAAAGCGATATTGCATCAAAGCGACTAGGCACGTTCTAACGCGTTTCCAATCGTTCGGGAAGTACCGGGTGATGCGTGGACACGTTCAACGGAACCACACCTCTCTTCGATCACCGCTGCCTCTTTAATATGAGTCGGATCAAGCCAAGGTATGCAGAGTGTTCACAATTTCTTTACAATCATGCCGGCTTGATGCTTGTCTCACACGGCGCTTGGGGCGAAGGCTTCGATTATAGCGTGCTGCCGTTCTGCCCGATGCCCTTGTCCAATGCCGCAATGATCTCCTCATAGCCCTTTTCCTCTGCAAGCTGTCTTGGCGTCATCCCGCCCTTTTCCGCAATTGTCGGATCTGCCTGGTAGGCCAGCAGCAGCTCCACCATGCCGACATCGAAATTGTTTGCAGCCTGATGGAGCGGCGTCCAGCCTCCATGCTGCTGCACATTCGGGTCTGCGCCATGCTCCAGCAGAAGCTTGACGATTAATGTTCGCTTGCCCGCAGCGGCCGCATGAATGGGGCAATTCGCCATCTCGTTCTGCGACGCTATGTTCAGCTGCGCGCCGCGCTGTATCAGCAGTTCCGCCGCTTCATGTCCGCCGAAGAAACAGGCCAGGTGGAGCGGCGTCCAGCCATCGAAGCTGAACGTATCCAGAAGACTCGGTTCCTGGTCAAGCAAATAGGCAACTGTGTCAGCATCGCCCAGCATGGCTGCTTCGTGAACTGTGACAGTCACGCCCAATTGCAGCAGCAACTCCACACTGTTTCGACGGCCATAGTACATGGCAGCAGTAAGCGGGCTCTCCCCGTTCTCCATTGTTTCATGGAGCAATTCCGGATGCTCCTGCAGCAGTATTCGCATCGTTTCCGTGTCGCCTTCCTTGGCAGCGATCATCAATTGTTCCAACATTGCCATTCATCCTTTCTTCGCGTACAGATCAGAGCAGCGACTTCACCATGCCGCCATCCACCTGCAGGGTGACGCCAGTCAAATAGGAAGCCTCATCCGAGCATAAAAACGCGACAGCACTGGCGAACTCCTCTGGCTTGCCCGATCGGCCCAACGGAATAGCACTTTCTGCGGCCTTGGCCACTTCCTCCATAGCTACGCCCGCATTCTCTGCCTTAGCCTTGTCCAAATGCTGGATACGCTCCGTGTAAATGCGGCCCGGCGCTGCATTGTTGATTCGAATGCCGTACGGGCCCATTTCCTCTGACAGCGTCTTGGCCATGCCCACGACTGCAGAACGATACGCATTCGACAGAATCAAGCCGGGGATGGGCTGCTTGACCGACATCGAAATGATATTGACGATTGAGCCGGACTGCTGCGCCTTCATGCCCGGAAGCACCTGCCGGATCAGGCGCACAACGCTAAGGAAGTTCTGTTCATGCGCCCGCTGCCAGGCTTCGTCGTCGAACTCTTCAAATCGGCCCGCCGGCGGCCCGCCCGCGTTCGTAACCAGCACATCGATTCCGCCTAACTGCGTGATCGTCTGCTTGACCAACCGTTCTACATCATCCGGCTTGGACAGATCGGCCGCGAACGCAATCGGACGCACTCCGGTTCTCTCCTCAATATCCAAGGCAGCCGCCTCAACCCGTTCCAGCGTTCTGCTGCACATGGCTACTTTGGCCCCGCCAGCCGCAAGCTTCAAGGCCACGGCCTTGCCCAGTCCTTGGCTGGCCGCGCAGACCAGCGCACGTTTACCATCTAATGAAGACATCGAAAGATTCCTCCCTGTCCTGTTCAAAGTGTATGTATGCCCATCTCCAATATTGTACCATATGCCGCGTTGTTGTGCGGATACGGCTTGACCATTGCCGGTCCGGCTCCAGCTTACATACTATTTCCACATTGACGAATCGTAAAGCTCCCTTTAAGATAGAAACAAACCGTTCAATTGCAGAATTAACCGTTTGTTTATTCTGCTGTGCTTTAATGCTTTTATCGACAAAAGCATTAAACAAACAGAACAAGATCATAAGGGGGAAACAAAAAGATGAAGATGAAGCTTTGGCTGCCGCTTCTGCTGGCAGCAATCATGATCGTCTCCGCAGGATGCGGATCGGCGAACAACGGCGGGACAGGCAATGGCACGAACAACACGGGATCCACTAGCGGCAACGCGGGAGAATCCACGAACGATGGCGCAGCCAACAATGCGGACGAGCCTGCGGAATCATACAAAATCGCCATTGCCCAATACGTGGAGCATCCGTCTCTGGACGCTACCCGCGAAGGCTTCCTCGCCGCACTGGCAGACGCCGGCCTGATCGAAGGGGAAAACCTCGAAGTGGACTTCAACAATGCGCAAGCGGACTCCACAAACAACCTGTCCATTGCTCAGAAGCTTGCTTCGCAAAGCCAGGATCTCGTGCTGGCCATCGCTACGCCAACCGCGCAGGCCGTTGCTCAGCAGGTGCAGAACTCTCCGGTCCTGTTCGCGGCTGTAACGGATCCATTGGAAGCGAAGCTCGTTGACAACTTGGAAGCGCCTGGCGGCAACGTATCCGGCGCATCGGACACTAACCCGGAGGCGATCAAGCAGTTGATGGACTTCATTGCCGCTCATGTGCCTGATGTGGAAACTGTCGGCATCGTCATCAACGAGGGCGAGCCGAATGCGGTTGTCATGGCCGGCCATGCAGAAGCTTACCTGGCTGAGCACGGCATTGGTCTCGTACGCGCTGCTGTCACCAACACTTCGGAAGTGAAGCAGGCTGCCGAATCGCTGATTGGCCGCGCAGACGCTATCTACATTACGCTTGACAACAGTGTAGTCAGCGCCGTTGCCAGCATCGTGCAGGTAGCTAACGACAACGACATTCCTTTCTTCTCCAGCGATCGTGATACAGTCGAAGCTGGCGCATTCGCAACTGTCGGCTTCAAGTACTACGACCACGGATACGAAGCTGGCGAAATGGCCGTCGAGGTGCTGAAGAACGGAGCCAATATCGGAGATTTGCCAGTTACGAAGCCGAGCAAGCTGGACTTTATCATGAACCTGTCCGCTGCTGCTGAGCAAGGGCTGGAAGTAACCGATGAAATGAAAGGCTACGTACAAGATCCAGAAAACAACATTATCGAATAAAGCTTTATTCAATTAGGGAGTGGATGTGCCCTTTCTTCCACTCCCTTTCTTGTCGAAGGAGGCAAAATCATGATTGGTTCATTAATGGGAGCGGTGGAACTTGGCCTGTTGTACGCGCTGATGGCGCTCGGGGTTTATATCACCTTCCGTATTTTGAATTTCCCCGATCTGACCGTAGACGGCAGCTTTGCAACAGGCGGAGCGATCGCTGCAGTCATGATTGCGGCCGATTATTCGCCATGGCTTGCCATGGTCGCCGCATTTGCCGGGGGTCTCGCAGCCGGGGCTGTCACAGGCCTGCTGCATACGAAAGGAAAGATTAACGGACTCTTGTCCGGTATCTTGATGATGATCGCCCTGCACTCTATCAATATGCGGATCATGGGCAGGCCGAATATTTCCGTACACGGATCGGAAACTGTCTTCCCCGATGTTTCCCGCTTGTCGCTCATTATTATTCTGGTGCTCTTTATCCTGCTTATCAAGTTTCTGATTGACGCTTTTCTGCATACCGATATGGGACTAGCCGTTCGGGCGACGGGCGACAACGCCCGGATGATCCGCAGCTTTGGCGCCAACACGGACAATACGACCATTCTCGGTGTCAGCCTCTCGAACGGCCTTGTGGCTGTTTCCGGCGCGCTGATTGCCCAGCAGTCCGGCTTTGCGGACATCTCGATGGGAATCGGCATGATTGTAATCGGACTGGCTTCAGTGATTATCGGCGAGGCGATCTTCGGGGCGAAGACAGTGATCCGCGCCACGATCGCTGTCGTGCTCGGCTCCATCGTCTATCGGATCGTCGTAGCGCTGGCGCTGCGTGTAGAATGGCTGGAATCGTCTGACCTGAAGCTGATTACAGCAGTCATCGTCATCATTGCGCTCGTCCTGCCGTCGATTCAGCGTTCTCTCCGACAGAAGAGCTATGCCCGAAAACGGGCTGCTGATCTCCTGACCGCACAGAATCCGAACGGAGGTGGACGCTAATGCTAGAAATCCATCAGGCATCCAAGCTGTTCAATCCCGGCACCCCCGACGAGAAGATTGCGCTTGTCGGCGTTAATCTCAAGCTTCAGCCGGGAGACTTCGTAACGGTAATCGGCAGCAACGGGGCCGGCAAATCGACGCTCATGAACCTGATCTCCGGCGTATTGAAGCCCGACATAGGCGAGGTTCGGATCGACGGGAACGACATCAGCCATCTGCCGGAATTTCAACGAAGCCGCTGGATCGGACGCGTATTCCAAGATCCGATGGCCGGTACGGCGCCTACGATGACGATCGAGGAAAACCTGGCTATGGCTTATGCCCGCGGCAAGCGGCGCGGCTTCCAATTCGGCGTCAGCAGCCGCAAGCGCAAGCTCTTCCAGGAAGAGCTGAGCCGATTGGGAATCGGGCTCGAAAATCGGCTGCGCGCCAAGGTCGGCCTGCTGTCAGGCGGCGAGAGACAGGCGCTCAGCCTGCTGATGGCCACCTTCACCCGTCCGCAAATTTTGTTGCTCGATGAGCATACAGCTGCCTTGGACCCGGCGCGGGCCGAGCTGATTACTCAGCTGACAGAACGAATCGTGCGTGAGATGAAGCTGACCACGTTAATGGTCACTCACAACATGGAGCAAGCCATTCGTCTGGGAAATCGCCTCATTATGATGGACAAAGGCCGCATCATTCTCGACGTGAATGAGGAACGCAAGGCGACCTTGACCATCGAAGAGCTGCTAAGCGAATTCGAGCAAATAAGCGGCCACAAGCTGGCCGACGACCGCGTCGTGCTCGGATAATCGGCAGACTTAGTCTGACCCGGCAGATTGCCGCCGATCAATCATCGGCTCCTCTCTTCCGGGTACAGGCAAATGAATCAGCGCAGGAAGGAGCAGCATGCGTTATGCGATTGGCAGGACCTGTATTTGTGGAACAGCAAACACCGGACAGCTGGATTCAATATCTGAAGCAGGAAGGCTACCGCGCGGCTGTAAGCCCGGTACGCCACGATGCGGACGATGCAACGATTCAGGCTTACCGGGAAGCGGCTGAGGCGCATGATATTCTCATTGCGGAGGTAGGCGCCTGGAGCAACCCGATCAGCCCGGACGAAACGACGCGCATTCAGGCAATCGACTTCTGCAAGCGCCAGCTGGAGCTGGCAGAGAAGCTTGGCGCCAGATGCTGTGTCAATATTGCCGGCTCCCGCGGGGCAAAGTGGGACGGGCCGCATCCGGACAATTTCTCCGAAGCTACATTCGAGCTGATCGTCAAGACGACTCAGGACATTATCGATTCTGTCCAGCCGCAGCATACGTACTACACGCTGGAAACGATGCCTTGGATCATACCCGACTCGGCAGATACGTATCAGAAGCTTATTCAAGCTATTGACCGGAAGGCATTCGCTGTGCATTTTGATCCTGTCAACATGATCAGCAGTCCGCGCATCTACGCCGCCAATGGCGAAATGATGAAGGATTTCTTCGCCAAGCTTGGTCCTTCTATCAAGAATGCGCACGCCAAGGATATCCGGCTTGCCAGTAAGCTGACGGTGCACCTGGACGAAGTGCTGCCTGGAACGGGCGAACTCGATTACGAGGTGTTCCTCACCGAGATGAACAAGCTGGACCC
Source organism: Xylanibacillus composti (assembly GCF_018403685.1). Lineage (NCBI taxonomy): Bacteria > Bacillati > Bacillota > Bacilli > Caryophanales > Paenibacillaceae > Xylanibacillus > Xylanibacillus composti. The sequence continues at coordinate 68,086 of NZ_BOVK01000012.1, read as the reverse complement.
CGATACCCCGCTCATTGTAGAGCATTTGTCCTCCGAGGAAGAGTATCGGCAGGCAGCCGGCTTCATCAGGCAGAAAGCCTCTTCGCTGGGGATCAGCCTTTAGCCGTATAGGTACGATACACCTGCAACTGCAAAAAAAGGTCGCGGGCATGACCAGCATTCCGTCATGCGCTCGCGACCTTTTCTATTGTCACGTCTATACGATCCGCAATTATGCGGAACCTGCATTTTTTCAGCTGTGCTGCTTCTGGACGAGCCGGGTGATGGATTCGCGGTAGATGACCTCGCCCAATATCAGGATTTTTTCCAAGGGCTCCTGTTTTTTGTCAATACGCAGCAACAGCTGCTCCACTGCTTTTTTGCCCATCGCTTCCTTCGGAACATTCACCGTCGTAAGTGCGGGCTTCGTCCTGTAGGCATCCTCGATATTGTCAAAGCCCGTTACCGAAATGTCGTGCGGAACGGCCAATCCCAGCTCGTTGAAGGCGTTCACCGCATCAATGGCAATCATATCGTTCGCGCACAGCACTGCAGTTGGCAACTGCCCTGCCCGCTGCTTCCGAATGGCCCATAGCTTGATTTGCTCCTGAAAGTCCTGGATGCCCTCCAGCTGAAACAGCCATTCTTCCTTCATATCGGTTTGCAGCTGATTCTCCTCCAGCACGCTGCGGAAGGCGATCCATCGATCGTGAAAACTCCTTGAATAACGCGCGTTCCCTATGAAATTCATCCGTTTATGACCGATTCCTATTAAATGCTTCGTCAAGCGGCTCATGCAATCATAGTTGTTGACGAAAATCGTGTCGGAAGGAATAAGCGGGTCCTCATGATCGACGAGCACCATCGGCAGGCCGATCCGGTGCACCTCCAGCAGCAGCGAGGTGGAGATTTCACCTACGCCGATCAGCCCCAGTATGCCGTTCGGATTCAAGATATGCAGGAAGTGGTCAATGCTTTGTTCGGAGATAATGACCATCCCGAGCCCTATTTCCTCCAGCCTGGCGGAGATGCCGTCCAAAATCTTGCCCCAATAGAGCGAATCCCGTGTTTGAAAGCGAATGTTCGGCATGAGGACAAGCACGGATTGCTTGTTCCCGCCAGCTCCCGCAGTCGGAACATCCCTGCGGACGTTTTTCATGTAGGCGTTCTTCTGGGCGAAATAACCTAGTTGGGAAGCGGCTTGTATGACCCGTTCCTTGGTTGACTCACTGACCCCGCCTTTGCCCGATAACGCCTTGGACACGACGAATTTGGAGACACCCAGATGATCCGCAATTTGCTGCATCGTTATTTTTTTTGTCATCGCATTAGACACCAACCCATTTTTCTCACATTGAACCTATTATAGCACGCTTCCCCCACCCTGTCATAACAAATCGTCGATTCTTGCTGCATGTTAGGCGAATCGCTAACGAGAAAACGATTTTTGTTAGGTTGGCGTTATCTTCATGCAGGCATAAACAAAAATTCCATAGTTAATTATGGTATAATTTAGTCGGGAGCCGCGAGGTTGCCGTTTTCTCGCACCGGAGCTTTGTGGGTAAAGGAGGAGGATTATGTATGGGAACAAGGGTCTCGTCTATTCGCCTAGAAGAGTATTAACACGAATTGATGTAGTTATTGTCGAAACGAATCCGCTGCGGGTCAGACAGCTGGTGGATGCGATTTCAATCGAGGAGCATATTTGGATTTCTGGGATAGCCACAACAAAGCAGGAGGTCAGACACTGCATGGAGGCCGCAAGTTGCCATGTCGTCCTGATTGATTCCAACTTGGAAGGAAGCCAGACAACCAGCAATACGATGATTAAGGAGATTCGCCATCGCTTCTCGGAAGCAGCCTGTATGCTGCTCATTGACCATCCTGGCATCGATGCCATTCTGGAAGCGGTGCGTAATGGAGCCGAACACGTCATCTTGCTCCACCATCTGAATGAGCTGGGGGATGCCATTCGTACAGCGGCAGCGGGAAGAACCTATATTGATGGTGATATCTCTGCCGAACTCATACGGGAATTGCAACTCCAGAGCTTAACGCCAACGGAAAGAAAAGTGTTCGCATTGCGGGAGCAAGGCTTGAAAACAGCGGAGATTGCCGATCGGCTAGTAACTTCCTATTATACGGTGCGCAATCATGTCAAAAGTCTGAATCGCAAGTTGCGAGCAAAAGGCTAGCCGTCCCTTCATTATCAAGGCAGCACAGCTAGCCCGCCTGGGCATCCTCGACTCAACCAGCAGCTTTCCACGCCCTGTCTTTATGCTTCATCAACAATTCAAGATGCTCCGGTGCACTTACTACCCCTTTGGCAGCTACAGTCCCGTCGTTCCTCAGATAATAACCGAACGGAAATACCGTAATGCTTAATTCCGCAAAATCATAGGGCTGAATCGCATAAACGGGAACATCCAGCTCGAACCGGCCAAGCTTATCTCTGATTTCTTCTTCTGCCCCATCGATAAGAAGCGCCAGCTTCAATCCTGGATTTTTGCGAAGAAAAGCCGGAATATGCGTATAGATCCCCTCGCATGCCTGACAGGCTACGGAGGTGATCAGCAGCACCGTATCCGCCGCACTTCCCTGCAAGGGCATTATCCCCTTGTTGATGCTTGCCAATTCCGACTTGGGGAAGACTTGTCCAGCCGGTATGCCTCGTTCGCTCTCAGCAAGGATATCCTTGCGAATTGTCTCTCCGCGCATCGGCTGGGCTGTCCGCTTGAAAAGCTGAATGATCGCTGCTGCACCGACGAGCACCAGCCCCCAAAGGACAAAGTAAGAGACAAAAAACAATTCCGACATCACATTCTCTCCTTTCAGACCTGTTTTTCCTTCATCACTAGCCACAAGGCGTACATCAGCAGGAGGGCAAACGAAATCAAGCCAGCTGCAGCCAATTCCAGCAGCGGCATTTCCCACAGATGGACAGAAGCCATTGGCCGTCCGATGGCATAAGCGACTGCGATTCCGAGCAGCACGATCTTCACCGCCGTATGCCAGCCGAAGGTTTCTGGTACAAGATTGCCGAAGCAGTTGCATGAAATCTGTTGGCGCAGACGGCTTGCTCGCCATGCAGCGCAGCTAAAGATCAGCAGCATGACCCCCAATCCAGCCAAGCCTGCCATTCTTGTCTTGTTCGGGAGCAGCAGAAGCGCGAAGAGCCATTCTCCTGCCGGCACTGCGAATACGCCCAGATTGACCAGAATGGACGGAAGCTGCAAATCCTGCAGCGTTCGGCGAAAACTTGTCCGATCCCATAGTTTAGCTGACGCCGAAACGCTAAATACCGCAATCAGAAATACCATCGCGAACATGCGTTACACCTCCCCTGTGCTTCGAGTATGATTATATGCGGAGGATCATTTTCCTGAAAGGGCTATATTTTCTAATACGTACCATATGTATCATGAAATTTGGCCCTCTTCAGTCGGATTGCTGTCTCTTATAATGAGGACAAGCTCAAAGGGAAGGAGGTGTGCTTGCGATGTGCTTTGTTGAGAGCGTTTACGGTTCCGGAAACTGCGTTCATATTAGACGCTGCTGCCCTGCTGGACCCGGATACTACAGCTGCTACATGGATATCAGATGCTCTAACTAGACACAGCTGAACGAGAGGGCTCTGGCCAGAGCCCTCTTCTCACTCTAGCAGGTTAATGGGAAGGAGCCATCATATATGAAACCAACACCTGAACACACACTAGATGTGAAAGCGTTCACTCGCTGCCTGCTGCGAATTCTGCAATATCTTTGGACATGGTCCAAGCCCGACCTTGTCGGCATGCTCCTGCTGAGAGCGGTGCAATCGCTTCTCCCAGTACTGCAGCTGTATTTGACGACGAGGCTCGTCAACCAGGCTGCATCGCTTTTTGCAGGCGAGCTACAACAAGCCTCCCCGCTTGTTCATACTTTGCTGCTGCAGCTGCTCTTGTTCCTGCTGCAGGCAGGAGCCCATGCCGCCCACAGTTACCAGTTCTCGCGCATCTCTCAACTGGCAAAGCTGCATGTTGACCGATTGATGATGGAGAAGTCGTCCAACCTGTCTTTGATGAAATATGAATCGTCCCGCGTTTACGATGATTTGCAGCGATCACAAGGTCATGGCGAACGCGCAGTTCGTCTGGCGGACAGCCTGTTCGATATCGGCAAAAATACCATCACCCTGATCAGCTTTGTGGCTATTCTGTTTGCCGTGCATTGGGGACTCGGATTGGGGATGCTCCTCATACTTTATCCTTTCACTAAGATAAATGCGGCTTTAAGCCGCATGCGTTTCCAGCTGATGCTACATCAGACGCCGGACGCGCGCAAGCTGGACCATCTGTTGAATCTGCTCATTTCCCGTCAGGCAGCCAAAGAAATCCGCGTATTCCAGTTGCAGGCTTACTTGCTGGATAAATGGAGCAAGCTATTTGAGGACAATGCTCGGGAAAGGCTTCGTCTGGAGAAGAAAAATGCAAGCTGGCTGTTTTTGCTCGAAGGTTTTGGAAGCGTCATTGTTCTGGGCATCAGCGCCTTGTTGATTTGGATTGGCTATCTTGGCAGGCTCTCCATTGGCCAATACGTTGCCTTGACGCAATCCGTCCTTCAAACACAGAAAATGATCGAGGACATCTCCTTCCGGCTTGCGAATGCACACGAAGATGTTCTTTTTGCCAGCACACTATTATCGTTCCTGGACGAGCCGGATGAAAGAAAGGAACATTCGGCTGCAATGCCCCCTTCCGCTTTCCGTCACGGGAAAATAACGGTTGCGGGATTGACTCTCCATTATCCGACCAAGCAGGCGCCTGCTTTGCAGCAGGTTTCCTTCCACATCCAGCCCGGAGAGAAAATAGCCATAGTAGGTGCCAACGGCTCAGGCAAAACAAGTCTGGTCAAGTGTCTGCTCGGGTTATATAGCGAATATGAAGGGGACATTGCCTATGATGGCATCGATATTCGGCAGATTAGCCGCACCGATTTGCGCAAGCATGTGACCGCCGTATTTCAGGACTTTGTCCAATATCCGTTTACAGCGAAAGAGAACATTGCCATCGGGCAAATTGACAAGCTCTCTGACATGAACGCCATTCGAGCAGCCGCCGCCAAATCCGGCGCTGACGAGATTATCCGTTCCCTTCGGAATGGCTACGATACCGAGATTGGCCCATTCTACCTTGGCGGGCAAGATCTTTCCTACGGACAATGGCAAAAGATAGCCATCAGCCGGGCGTTTATTCGAGATGCCGACGTCATCGTGCTGGACGAACCGACCGCCTCCCTCGATCCCTTGGCCGAGGTAGCAGTCTACGAACGATTCCTGGAACTGGCGGAAGGCAAGACGGCCATCTTCATCTCTCACCGTCTGGGTAGCTGCCGATATGCGGACCGGATCCTGGTCATGAAGGAGGGGCGGCTTGTGGAATGCGGCACCCATGAAGAACTGCTTTCCGTCAACGGGGAGTATGCGCATATGTTTCGTATGCAGGCCAAGTGGTATGCATCAATCGAACACACGCCTGCCAATGCCGTTTCGATTTAGCCGTCTTTCTCCCCCTCTCCGCCGATCCCAACAGCAGCCCATCCCGCATGGAACTATTTTGAAATTGCCATACTGATTTGGCAATCAAAGCAAAAAGAAGCCGCCCGGGCGCATACGCCATCGGACAGCTTCTCTTCTTGCATAGGTGCAAGGACATGTATAAAGAACATAAGCTCAGTATGTGCGTACTTGAGGAAGAAGAGCACCGTTATTTCTTGGCTAGCTGCTCTTTCAGATTGTCCAATTCCATCTCGGCACGGAACAAGCGGGTAGCCATATAGTCATGCTCGACCTTATTGACGCGCAACTCTGCCAACATCTCGTCAAAGCGATTGTCGACATGCTCAAAACGTCTGTCAATTTGCTCAAAACGCTTGTCAATTTGCTCAAAACGCCTGTCAATTTGCTCAAAACGCTTATCAATTTGCTCAAAACGCTTGTCTATCTGCTCGAATCTGCGCTGGTTCTCTTCCTTCTCTTCTTCAAAAAACACCTTCAATGTTCCAACACTGTGAATCAAATCACTCAGCATCTGCTCGATCTGGTTGAGTTTCTGTTCAGACATCCAACCACCGCCTAGCGAATATTTGTTCCCATTCTAACATGATAGGAGGTTGAAGTCAATGAGAAATGACGAAGCCGCTCGATTCATACCGCAATCGAGCAGCTTCTTCCCGTGCTTGTACAAATTTGCTTAAGACAGCTTCTCGCCGCGCGCGCTCATGTAAAGCGTGTACCATTCCTCGCGCGTCATCAGCTCCGCTTGGCGCTCCGCATCCTTGCAAGCCAATATGCGTTCCGCCTTCGTGGAGCCGATAACCGGTTGAATCTTCGCCGGATGCTTCATCAGCCAGCCAAGCACAATGGCTTCGGCCGTTGTATCTTTATCCTGTGCCATTTGCTTCACCAGCTCCGCCGTCTGCTGAATGTGCTCCGGCTCATTGTCCAGCGCTCTGCCCGAAAATCTTCCTTGCGCGAGCGGACCCCAAGCCTGAAGCTGAATATTTTTCATGCGGGAGTATTCCATCAGTCCCGGGGAGAAGTGCGTCTGAACCCCTTTTGTCTGATTGACAAATACGTCCTGATTAACGAAATCTACTCGACCGAGTCCCATTTCCAGCTGATTGACGCACAACTGGTCCGGAATAGCCTGCTGCAGAAATTCGATCTGGGCAACGTTCATGTTCGAAACGCCAAAATACCGCACCTTGCCCGCCGCTTTCAGCTTGGCCAATGCCTCGGCGACTTCTTCCGGTTCCATCAACGGATCGGGACGATGCAGCAGCAGCACGTCGAGATAGTCAATGCCCAGCCGCTCCAGCGTGCCATCAACATTTTTCAAAATATGCTCCTTGGAAAAATTGAAGTGCCCCGGCACTTTGCCTTCGCTTAGGACAATGCCTACCTTGGATTGCAGCACGATCTGCTCACGCAATCCAGGCCTTGCTTTAAGGATTTGGCCGAAAATTTGCTCCGCCTTGCCGCGGGTATAAATATCCGCATGATCATACATCGTAATGCCGATCGAAAGCGCGGCATCTACCGCCTTCTCCGCTTCCAGCACCTGTTCCTTGGTGACGGGATCATGATTCCAGGCGCCGCCGAACGGCATATTGCCCATCACAAGACGGCTTGTGGCGATCCCTCTTTTTTCAAGTGGCATAACGCTCATCGCATACGTTCCTCCCAACTTTTTCTATACCCTTCCATTATACCTTTCCGGACGATCGATCAAAAGAACTTACCTCCGCTTCACTAAGTAACAACGGGGTAACTGTTCGGACTTTCGTCACTTGGAGGAACGTGCCTTGCTCCATGCAGTCACCCTATTTAAACTTGCGCCAATCCGCATTGCTGTTGTTCAGCAAGTAGGCAAAATCATTTTCCAACCGCTCTTGCTCAGCCCGCCGCTCCTCTTCCTTGCGCTGCCTTTCCTGCTCCTTGCGGGCCGCTTCTTCCTTTTTCCATTCCTGTGCCTGCAGCTTTAGCTTGTCAAGCACTTCCCCGGACAGCCGTTCCTTCAAGGTCGCTTGCGCATCAGTTCCAGGCTGCTGCGGCCGACCAGAAGGTGAACCGGACCCCGGGCGCTGCTTCTTTTTCTTCGCCACCGCTCTTCACCTCTTTCCCTCTCCCATGCCGTCACACTCGAACCGGTTGCATAAACTCGCGCTCCTCTTAAGGATAAAAAGCCCCTTCCCGCGAATCAACGAAGGAAAGGGCTTGTCTATTATTCGGACTTGCCCGGCTGCCTGGATGACGGAGATGGAGCATCTTCCTTCATATATTTATCATAACGGTCATCCAGCTCTCGCGCCATCGTTCGGTACAGCTTGGTTTCCTCCGCTACCGGCTCGCAGTCCGCTTGAATCCGCACCTCATACTTGGGAGGAAGAATGGCAGTCGCCTGCTCTTCCTTGTTCCGTTCCTCCATTTCGCCGGCTGTGAGACGCTCGAACAGTTCTTGCTCCACGTCGGCTTGCTTGGATCGGGAATGCTGCTCCTCGTCGTTCCTTGCCATTGGAATCGCTCCTTTCCTTCTGTCTCCGATTAGGATAGCCTAATGGGGAAGCTTTCAGTCTGTCAGAGCCACCGATCTGCCCAGGCTGTTATCATCTGCGGCGCTGGCCATTGCGCCAGCCTGCGCACCGGCTTAAGAACTTTCGGCGGATGTTCGGCCAATGCCGGCACAAGATATTCGTCAATCAAGCGGTCGGCATTAGCTGGCGACACACTAGGATTGGACGTAACGACGATCACGGCCCCAAGCGCAGGGACGATTCGAATATGCTGGCCGCCATAGCCGTTGGCTTCATATGTTTGCAGTTTACGTTCGGAGCTGTCCTCCAGCTCCTCCAGCCAAAACAGATATCCATAATCCGGCGATGCAGGACGAGGGGTGAGAGATTGCTCAATCCATTCCTCCGGAATAAGCGGCTCGCCTTCCCATCGACCCCGGTTCAGGTACAAGTAACCGAACTTCGCCATATCGCGTGTCGTCATGGACAGGGCTGTTCCCCCAACGTAATAGCCTTCTGCGTCCTTTTCCCAAACATAATTTTCAATTTGCATCGGGCCGAATAAATGTCTGTCAGCCAGCTCCTTCGTCGAAACGCCTGCCGCTTCCGTCAGCACAGCGGAGAGAAGATGTGTCAAGCCGGTGTTGTAGTCGAAGCGCGTCCCCGGTTCGGCCAGCACCGGCTGGTCCAGTACGAAATCGACCCAGCTTCGGCTCCTGTACCACTCGCTGATGATCGGATCGATCGCTTGCAAGCCGCCGGTCATCGTCAGCAGATGCTCAACTGTCAGCTGCTTCAATTCCGGCTCGCTTCGCCCTTCGAACCGCTTGGGCAGCAATTCCGCAATGCGCTGATCGGTTCCGGACAAATAGCCTTCCTGTATGGCAATGCCGACAAGCGCAGAGAGGATGCTTTTGGATACGGAATAGACCCGATACGGGGTATCGGCGCTTGTCTGATGAAAGTATTGTTCGTAGATCAGCTGGCCGTTCCGCATCATCAGCACGCTGTTGATTTTACCCCCAAACTGGGCGATGGCCTCCTCGATACGGGCAAGCTCCTCTTTATCCAAAACATCTTGAGCCGAATCGGCCGATTGCCAGAAGGGCTCCACCGGTGTTGTAGAAGCAGATGGTGTCTGATTGCCGCAGCTTGACAAGGCAACGGCCACAAGCAGCCAAACCCCCAGCGCACTTCGTTTGTGCGAACGGTGAAGGGCCTCCATCCATATCCGCATGACAAGTTCGATCTCCTCTCCCCTTTTTTTCCTATTATACCTGAACACGCTGCAAACTCCTATCTCTTTCATGACCAACTTAACAGGGATTGGATTTGTTTTCCTGCTCCATTCCGGCCATTGCGATCAAGCGGTACAGGTATATTGGCGTCCGGTACATATCCCGGCAAGCTGTTGTACGCTCGGCAGGAACGCCCCGAAACGCAAAGCCCACGCTGATGAGCAAGCATTCTCTCGCTCCGGTTCCAACTCGGGCGGCATGGATCGTGCGCCGCATGCGATCCATCGCGCCCGGATACAGATAGCAGACCACCAGCTTCGCTTCCGTATAGTCCTGCTGATACAAATCGCCTCTCCGGAACGCCACATTCGTGCTGACAGTCAGGCCGCGCGCAAGGCGCGACACAGCCAGAGGGAGAAGCGAGTTCTCCACCCCAACGACAGAAAGCTGCGGAAAGCGCCGGGCCAGATAGAAGGCCAAGTGTCCCCAGCCCGATCCGGCGTCCACAATCACATCCCCTTCGCTCAGTGCGCCAGCGCGTATGAGCCGATCCACCTCTCCTGCCACAGCGACGCGGGCAGCCTTCGAGGACGGCATCGGCGAAATGCCATTCCATACTGTATATCCGACAATGGACAACAGTCCCGAAATCAGGAGCAGGATGGTCACGCCATACGCAATCGCTGCGCCCATCGGGATGTCGTTCCCCGCTATTTCCGCCAAGACGTCCGACGCGCCTACCGCTATGGATATGCTCATGTGCCGGCAGCTCCCGGTTCATCGTGGCGGAAGCGCTCGCATACCCATATGTGTCTGACAAAGGAAGATTTTTTCCATACACTCTGATCGAGTGTATGCCAGCCCGCCTCGTCCAATGCTTCTTCGATGCGTCCGATGGAAACGATGACGGCACGAGGCGCAAGCCGCCGCGCCGCCTTCAGCATTTGCGCGAGCTCCTGTTCGGACTGCTTGGACAGCAGATTGTAGGGCAGGTCCAGGATGACTGCATCATATTCGCCAACAAGCCCGCGGATATCCGCTACTTGCACCACATCCGGATAGCCGAAATGAGCCAGGTTGCGCCGCGCGCCGTGCACCGCCATCCAATTGCGGTCAAATCCCCGGATATCCATGCCAAGCGAGAGCGCTTCAAGCAGAACAGTGCCGATTCCGCAGCACGGGTCCACCAGCCTTCGGATGCGCGCATCCGGCGCGGCCATGTTCACAAGCGCGCGCGCTGTCCGGACGCTTAACGCTGTGGAGTACTGCTGCGGCTTGTCTGCATGCCGAAGCCAAGCTGCTTCGCCAGCGCGATAAGGGCCGAACAGCCAGCGACTCTCCCATCTGGCAAGACCGAACACCCTATCAGGATTTTTCATTTCTGCTGTTCCGCGAACTTGCCAGCCTACCACTCGCTCTGCGTCGCGCCTCTCGGCATATGGCACATCCTGCCCTGTCTTCATGTACTGCACCTTGAAGCTTGCCGTCTCTATCCGGCACGCCCCCACTTGCCGGGCCAATTCATCCAGGTCGCTGTCTGCGCAGACGATTTGCAGCTGTTCCTTCAGAAACGGGCTGCGGCCCGGATCGATCCCCCGCTTCGATACAAAAGCCTGTCCGTTGTCGGACTCGATATAATCGCTCCGAAACAAAGTGCGCAGCTTCAGGCTGCAAAAATCCCGCTCATCTTCATGGCGAGCATACGTGTACAGATATGTTGACATGCCGCCCCCGCTACTATGTATTTGCATAAAGTTTATGGACAGATTGTATCATATTCGCGATAATCGAGGTAAACCCTATGTCCATTCAAATAAAAAAATAGCGAGGTGCCTCATGTCTATACAAGTGGAAATATGGTGGGATATTATGTGTCCGTTCTGCTATATCGGCAAAACACGGTTCGAAGCGGCGCTCAAGCAATTTCCGAAGCGCGAATCCGTGACAGTGATTTACCGAAGCTACGAACTGGACCCTCGCGCCGAGCGGGATATCGACCAGGATGTGCATGACATGCTGGCGGCCAAATACGGGATGAGCCGCGAGCAAGCGAAGAGCATGAACGACAATGTCGCTCAGATGGCGAAGGAGGTCGGGCTTGCCTTTGATTTCGACGGCATGGTGCTGACCAATACGTTCGATGCCCACCGTATGATACATTGGGCGTCCACGCAGGGCAAGCAAGCCGAAATGGCGGATCGTCTGTTCCAGGCGTATTTCACGGAAGCGAAGCATGTAGGGGAGCCGGCACAGCTGGCTGCTCTGGCCGGAGAGATCGGGCTGGATGCGGAGGCCGCCGCCGCTATGCTTGCCGGCAGCGACTTCGCTGATGCGGTTCGGGCGGATGAGCATGCCGCCCAGCAGTTGGGGGTAAGGGGAGTGCCCTTCTTCCTGCTGAACCGCAAGCTGGCGGTCACCGGCGCCCAATCGGTAGACGTGTTTCTCGACGCGCTGCAGCAATCCTCGGGAGAAGCCTAGGCCGCCCGGTTAAGATAGAGAAGCGATGGGATGCCGGCAGACTGTCTACTGAACAGACATGGCGATCGCGCTGCTTCCGCACACCCCTATTATGCAGCATGACGGGCAGATGGAATGGATGCTCCATCGCCCGTCACTTTGCATGTCATCATTTGGTAACTTTAGCCGAACAGCCGGACTGCTCCAGTTGTTCAAATTTCGTCTGTCTTAAGGAGACAATGTCGGGGGAGCCGGATCGGTTTCCCTCATGTATGCAGGGATGCGGCCGCTCTCGCCGGGTTGTTGATGCCTGAGCGCCTGGTGCTCCGCTTCCCCTCTCATATCCAGCAGCTTGGCATTGATGTCTGTGAGAATAGAACGCACTTGTCCGATCACATGATATGTGCTTTTGCTTTCGTAGGCGATCGGATTTTGGCTGCGCTGCTCCTCTTCCGTCAGCTGCTCAAGCATGTCCTTTTCCTCTCCTGCCTCCTGTCTGTATTTCTCCGCCCATGCGGACTGCAAGTCATCTACCAGTTCAGTCAGCTTATGCAGACCGAAACGCAGCGTCGGATATTGCTCCGCTTGCTGCTCAGGTGTTCCCGTATGGCTGACGGCATCCCACGTCTGCGCCAGATCGTCCAATGCCGTTTGCAAGGTATGGATGGACATATCGGCTGGCAGCTGGCGAAGCATCGACCGCGCTTGCTCAATATGCTGTGAAATAGTCGACTGGCCATTCATTCGTTTTGAATCCTCCTTCCTATATAGAATATGCAGAGACCTATTCTTGTGCTGTCTGCATGGCGGCCGCTGTTACTCTCCTCCGCAGATGATCTGCACGAATATTAGGGAAAGTCTCTGTCGTACGTGCTGACTTGACCGCGCAATCGGCTAACAATCGATTGCAGCTCTTCATGTTCCGCATGCTGACGGATGGATTGCGCATATTCATTCAACTCGGTATACAGTTCATTGACTAGGGTGTCAGGGGCGTGCGGTTGCGCTGCCTGCTCGGATGCCGGTTCGGCAACGGCGTGATCGGTTGCCATCTCGAACTGCTGCTCGGAATATGCCTGCACCGTTTGCTCTAACCTATCCGCGAGTTCGCAAACGTTCGTGGGCAGCTGCTGCCGATAGGCGGACAAGTCCTGCAAGATCGAAACCACCATAGATTTGTTCATGTGATTGTCAGCCTCCTTCTAGCTATTGGGGGAATGCTGGCTCAATCGGATACGTTCATCCTGCTTAGATTAACCTCAGATTTCCGCCAGTATGCAGATGGAAGCAGGATCGGCCCATCGGAACAGGGGGCTTGGCTGGTATGCGCCCCGGGCTGAACCCGATCTATGCGATCGTTCACCGCTTGTATTGAGCTGAGAACATGAATCGGTTTGCTTCGGGATTTTTATACCGGGAGTTTGGGGTCTTATTTTCACGCAATACCAAACTGCCGATGAACAGCGGAACGGATTGGTCCTATTGCGCCCATTCGATGCCTGTCCCGGTCCCGAGGGCAGCAATTGATCCACTTTTTCCCTCTATTTACCCCTCTATGCCTAGTAACCGCATATATTAGACCAGTAATTCCCGTTATTCTATACAGCCCATCCTAAGGGTGTCTCCGGAGCAGTGCCGTCGCGCACTGGGCGTGTCTTTCAACCTTTTAGACTAGAATGGAGTTTATGTATGAAGGGGGGACTTCCCCATAAAAAGAACTCTGGCTAGTGAGCCAGAGTCCCCGCTTGCATATATCTGTAATTCTACGATGCTGTTCTATCGATTTCTGACTGGGTGGGTGCTGCTATTCCCGCTCTAGATCCCATACGGTCCGATTCATGCAGTGGAAAACGAGCCTGTCACACTCCATTGCTGCGCATCTGAGCCAAGTCGTAGAGGATATTCTCCAGCTCCAAAACAGGCCGCGGCGTTTCTCCTGCAACGGTTGCTTCATAGACTATCAGGTCAAACACTAGCTGTCCCGTCATCGCACTCAACTGCTGGTGAAGCAGCCAATCGTGAATAACGGCCACCAGTTGACTGACGAAAGTTCCGGCAGTGGGTTGGTAGTCCCGCATGACTTGGAATGGATAAAACGGATAATGGAACATCGGTGTCGTCGCTTCGATGCCAGCCAAATCCGACACACGGAATTGGTATCCGCAAGTCAGACTAATCCAGCGTATGCTCGCTTCCTGCCACATTTCGGGATTGTCCGCATCGAGCAATTGCCGGAACAATTCACTCAAGCACTGCTGCAGATCGGCGCCTTGCAGCTCATACGTCTCGTCGCGCACGATAAGCGGCGTGAACGGATTGGCGAACTCCACCAGCGGTGTGGCATAGACGAAAGCGGGCGCTGTCTCCCCTGCGCTGATCAGATGCCTGTTGCGGGTTACCGCCATGCCCGAGGAGGCGCTTTGGTAGCGGATCACATTCAATTCGCTGAAGCCAATCTTCAGCGTCAGCGTTCCGCCTGCTTCCACATGCGAAGGGAAGTCGAATACCGCTTCCTGTGCGCCAGGCTCAATTGCTTGCGCCTCAAGCGCAACCCATTGCTTCTCATGCTGCACCCAAACATGATCTGGCCATACTGTCTCTTCCGCATCGCCCATCGTGCGGAAGATCAAGGTGCGGAACAGTTCCGGCTGGTCGATGTCATGTGTGGTCAGCAATGTATATTCATGCGTGTCCAACATACCGACATCACGCCCCACACGCACTTGACCGTCGCCTGCAGGCCAGCTGTCCGCCAATTGGCTCGCCAGGCTGGATAGCGCCGCGATGGCCGAATCCGCTGTGTCCGACTCGGATTCGCGATCCATCGACGGCAGCAGATCGAGATCATTCTGAATCAGCGGCAGGTTGCTTGCGAACTGAGCAAGCAATTCGAAGAAATCGAACGATTCGTCGCTGCTTCGTGCCTGCCTCCCTCTCACGAGGCCCTCGCGCACATCATTCAAGCGGATGACCGTCCGCATCTCGTCTTGCCCGGACGGTCTGATGTGGAAGCTGTAGGTGAATTCCCAGCTTCGCAGCGTATCCAGCACATCGTCCCCCTCGCCGTGCGGAACGTCATGTTGCTGCATTGCCCCGCTGCTTGTTGCATAGTCGCTTGTTTGCCTGATGACAGGCAGCAGACGCTTGCCGCTCGCTGACTCCGGCAGCCGTACCCCTTCTCCCTCCTGAGTCAGAAGGGTTGGGATGTCCGGGTAGCTCCTCATCAACACCGGTATTTCCTGCTGTCCGATGTTCGGAGCCCAACTGCTCGATGCTGGAGCGTTCGATGCTAGGCCATTCACTGCCGAGCCGTGCGCGCCACTGCCTGCCTGATCGAATGGCAATACGAAGCTCAACCACGAAGAGGCTTGGTAATCCGCAATGTCCGACATCGCATGAATGTCGAACTCCAGCTCATTGATGACATAGTCGAAATCGAAAAACAGCTTGCGTGCCCGGTGCTCGGACTTCACATCGACGAAGTACGTAAGCTGCGAGGACGGCTCCGACAGCGCAATCTTCGCCGTACTGAGATCGTACTGCGGCAACACCTGCAAACTATGCAAGGGCAAGCCGGGCTTCAGCAGATTGGCATGCAGCCGGTAATACGCCGCCAATGTCCCGCTTGTCGTCTCCAGCTTGGCCGCAACCGTCCGCAAGGAATCGTTGGCCTCAACGACTGCTGTTTTTCCTTCGAAGGCGAGCTCGGTTATATGATGGGCGAACAATCCCTGCACATCCTGCACGGCTCTTGCAAATTCGCGCACAGTCAAGTCGAAGAAGAACGCCATGCTTTCCAGACTGTTCTCGGCTACCCATACCGGAGCTTGACCGGTCTGACCGACAATGCCCCGCACCTGTGTTACATTGATCGCCGTGTACGGCGCAAATAAGCTGTCTCCTTCGATTACAGTCAAGCGTCCGATCAAGTCGTATGCGGATCGGAGTCCCAGCGTTTCCACTGCAAGAGATTGCAGCGTCATGCCGGCTGCAAGCGTGACCGTCCGCTCGGGTTCGCCCTCTGCGGAATAACGAACGACAGCAGGCTGCCTGCCTTCGCCGCCTGTTTGCAAGATGCCCGGCATCCGTTCCACAGCGTCCAGCAGAAACTCTTGGCTGACCTGAAGTGCTTCCGCCATCGATGCAATCGATTCGACAGCACCTGTGCGATAGCCTGCATTGACCGGCTTGCCGGACAATCTAGGAGCGGTGTTCGGATCATCCGAGCCTCCGCTTACCGTCACCGGGAACTGAACGATAGCTTCGATGCCGTATGCGTCGGCCAGCCTGATCTTGAGCCTGTCGGCGAAATGCTGACGCGCAATCTCTACGCTGCCCGCATAGGGCGGCTGATCAAGAACCGGCACAACCGCATGCGCCAGCTTGTCAGCCAGCTTCTCCTTGCTGGCCAGCAGCTGCTCGATCGCCTGGCGGCTGCGCCTGGCAGCCGGAACCGCATAAGGAGCGGTTAAAACCAGGTCGACCGTTTCTAGAAACTGCTTCGCCCACAAGTCGAGTTCAACCGATTGGAACGTCTTAGGATCAGCTTGCTCCCATCCTACTCCGGGTACATATTGCTGCATGCGGGCCTGACGGGAGATCAGTGACGTGGACAGCGGCTTCATCGCATAGATGGAGCCTTGGTCAGGCTGAATCGTATAGCAGAATCCTTCCTCCCCGAAGACGACTGCCCACAGCTTGTTCTTCCGGCCTTCCGCATTCCACTCCCGCTTGCCGACACCAACTGCCAGCTTTAATTCACGGCGGCCGCTCTTCAGCGCTTGTTCGAATTGCTCGGCGAAGCGGCGCATGCCCGCTTCCGAGCCTTCCCCTTCCATCACATTCGGCGCTAGCGGAGTGGAAGCATGAAAGACCGGCGGCGTATTTATGCTTGCATTCGCGATGAGCGCCGACTGTTGCGCACTGAGCCGCAACAAGTGTGACAAAGGCAACTCGTTCCATTGCTCGCCAAGCAACTGTCTAAGCTCTCCGCGGAATTGATCACCATTGAGATAACGCACATCAATCATGGGCCCTAGCTTCTGCAGAAGCGCATCCGGCACGCCCGCTTCCCGCATTTCGTTCACAACCGCATCCGTCACCATAAATTGTACACGTCTCAACGCAAAGGCAGCATTCAACGGGAAAATCTTCGCCGGAAGCTGTACATTCGTCTCATAGCTTACCGTGTACGCTTGCGGCGGCAGTACATAGACGGCGCCTAGCGCAAACAGTTCTAGTGACGTAACAGCCTCCGCCAGCATCGCGAAGCTAATGGCTAGCCCCGTCTGCCTCTGGAACTGAGCCAACAGCGTGTTCAAGGTTTCGCCTTCACGTGTTTCAACCGTAACCGGCTGCGAGCTGTCCGGGACATGAAGGGTAACAGGAACCCCCTTCTGCAGCAAGCCCGACAGGCTCCGGTTCACTAGCAGCAAATCGGTGGCGGACACTTGCATCGCATCCGCCGCCGCCTGCGGCTGCAGCAAGCCTTCCGCGGCTAGCGGCGCGGGCACGGCGAAGACAGCTCCGGCGCGCAGCACACCGGGACGATCCAGCGCTGTGACGAGCGTTCCGAGCGGAACGTTCGGGAACTGCGCCTGCAATCCGGCAAGCGTGTCCGATTCCGTCAACACATAAGGCGCGCCCTCAATCGTCACCGCGCTTCCCGGCAGGAACAAGTACGGCATATCCATGTTCCGCTCGGCCAGAGCTTGGGCTCCGGCCAGACCGAACTTCACGGCAATGCTGCCGAGCGTATCGGAAGCCGGGGAGCCGAATGGACCGCCTGCCGCATAAGGTACAAGCAAGTCCCGGCCATCGTCCGGACGGTACGTACGCAGCGGCACCTGCAGCTTGATGTCCGTGGAAGCTTGAAGAGCGGCATGCCCATTCAACTGTCCAAGCTCCTCATAAGTAGCAGCGGTATCGCGAACGATCTGTGCAAGGCTGGCCCCTGGTTCCGGTGAATAAGCAGAGTTGTTGCGAACGAATACGTACACACCTTCGGCGTAGAAATTCGCCAGCTCCAGATTCAGCGGCACGAGTTCAGCAGCAGGCACTCCCTCTCTGCTCTCAAGCACAGACAACGTGTCGCCTTGCAGCGTTACCGTATGTGCGCTATGAAGAATGGCGTCCGGCTTGAACAGGCCGGGAACCTGCGCATTGGCCTGTACAACGGCGCGAAGATCAATTTCGTACAAGCCGCTGGACAGCACCGCCCCTTCCGCCAGCAATTCATCATCATCCTTAACGCTTGCCGCCAGCGCGGCAACTGTTACGCTCAAGCCCACTTGCGCGAATTGTTCAGCGATGTCATAAAGACTGTCTGTTGCCTTAGCCAGAACTGTATGACCCTCGTACGTGAACGGCGCCTGATCTCGCCAAATGTCTGTCTTAGCCTGATTCGCTTCGGCAATGGCCGCGACATCGCATTGGTAGAAATCCGCAATGGCCTGCAACGAGACAGCAGCGCTCACCGTATACTCCAGCAGCAGCGCAACCACACTCTGGAAGCTGTATCCTTCCCGCACCATAATCGCCCGACCGTCCAGCCGAAGCACAACGCCGGCGCGCAACAGGTCTGGCCGTTCGGCATTTTCCTCTGCCAGCCTGAGCGGCGATTGGCGCAAGAGATCGCATATTTGCTGAAGCGATTGCCCGTTGAGCGTAATGCCCGAGCCTTCGCGAGGCAGCGTTCGCTGAGGCGTACTGTACACGTTGTCGGCTGATAGAGCCGCATGCAGATTCTGTCCCGCCAGTTGAACGGCATCCATCCCTCCGGGAATGCGGGCGCAGAGCGATTTCAGCGAATCGCCGGCGCGCGTCAGCAGCTTTTCGGGGACGACAAGCTGCAGCCCCTCGCCCGTATGAGCAAACAGCCGGTCTGCTTGCACGTGCGCATTATGCTGCAGCAGCTCGCCGGCAGTGACCAAATAAGGTGCGGCAAGTTCGGCAAGCGTCTGGCCCGATGGCTGAACTTGGACCAGCGCCAAGCTGTCCAGGCTTTGCAGGAACAGCCAGTGCGAGCTGACTGCCTGCCACCAAGGCGCCTTCCAGGCGTAGTACAGCATCGGCTCTTCTTCCATGGAAGGCTGATCCAGACTCGTGCTCCATGCGATCTGATAGTCTGGCTGCACAAATTGATAGTAGAGCTGGGCAAGCTTCTGCAGATCGGTTTGCACGTTTTGCTTGCTTACCGCCTGCGACTGGCCGGACCCTCCTGCGTAGGCGCTCAGATTGAAGGAGATGTGGAACGCAATGCTTGCGCAACTTTCGTCCATGCTGTCTGCAATGTCGTAGCTGACCGCCATGCCCGGCCACATCGAAAGCGGGATCAGCTCATCCCGATAGCCGAAGGGCAGAGCAATCGGGTATACACCGGATGAGGCATAATCGGTCCGATTGCCGAACAAGTCCTGGAAAGTCAGGCTAAGCTGGAGCTGCGACTGCGGCGCAAGCCCAGCGTATGGATTGTCCGCGGCGGGCGGCAAACCCGGTGTACGATAGGCATAGTTGTGAGCTGGCCGGGCAAAGTTGGAAGCCTGGATCGTATTGCGGTAATACCACTCCGGCATAGGCTTGTCGCTCTTCTCCCCAGTCGGATCGATCGGGCCCGCGGGCAGGCCTTCTCTCCCTCCTGCCGCTTGTGTGCTGAAAAACTCGTTGTCCTGTATTGTAAAGCCGAGCAATTGGTAGAGTGTGCCCAACTGCTGCTGCGCAGACAACTCCGCATAGGCCGCATCTGCCGTATCTGGATTGGGCCGGTATTGGTCGTATCCGACGACGCCGAGCGGAGCTGTCGTATGCAAGGTCATCTGTCCGTCGTGATATTGCAGCAGAGACTTGGCAAGGAGCAGCCCTTCTGTCCCCCCAATGGCTTGTGTCAAGGCACCGATCTCGCCGCCTGTCAACGCATCGGCCATGCTTTGCAGCGTATCGCCCGGCTGTATGTTGTAGGTGATCGAGCCGACTTGTACGGCAATGCCCGGCTTCAGCAGCAGCTTCGTCAGCCGGTTCGCCTGCGCCAGCTCCTCCGTAGCGGCGAAGCCCATAGCTGCACTGGCATCGTTCAGTGTTTCGCTCGCGCCTGTCTCGTACAGCGCCGATTCAACGGCCAATTGTCCATGCGAAATATCCACGTTTTGTGCGGTCACCGCACAATTGTTGAAGCCGTAAATCGGCGCGAACGCCAGCGCCTCCGCTTGACCTTCGGCACGCCGAGCGTTGCTTGCGCCAGCAATCGGGTTGTCCGCCTGGTCTTCGGCGGACGAACGGTGAATTTGGCTGGCGAGCACAATGACAAGCTTCAGCACAGCTTCCCCGCTCTCATTGAAGATCGTGTCCGGCAGCCCGGCCCCGTCTTCCGCGGCATAGTTCAAGTAATAGCCGCCCGAATGCACGGCGCTCCCTTCCCACAGCAGCTTTATGAACCGCTTGGCATCCGATAGCGCGGCGAACACATCGATTTCCGGCTCTTCATCAGCAAGCTCCACGCGCAGGCTTCGCGATTGGCGCAGCACCGGTTCGTTGGACGAATGGGTCGTTGAGGACAAATTCGCCTTCAGCAGAAACGTATCCTCGGGAAGCAAAAGACCTGACAGCAAACCGCTGCTGTTCGGCTCGCTCGGATTGGCCGGATAAAGCAGGGACAAGCTGGCTTGATCCTGCATGCCGCTGTCGCTCGACAAGTAGTTCCAAAGATGCTGCAGCATCTGTTTGCCGTCTTCGTCTGTGCCCGCCAGCTGATACTCGTGGCGCGTGACGCTCGGATCATGGGATGCCGCCCGCACAGCATGAACATTCACGTCAATCATCGTGCCCCATGCGAATGCATCGATTGCCTCTGCACGCACTGCGGTATTCGCCGATTGTTGGCGGTACATCCTTAGCACGTAGCGCAGTCCCGTTTGTTCCGCTCCGTGTCCGCTTGGATTCGCGCTATTCAGCAAGCGCTGCTTCAAGGTGCCTGGAAACGGCCAGATGGCCGGCTCACCCGAACTTGTCGCTGCGCTTGCCTCCGGCTCCCACAGGTTATTGCCGAGCGGATGCTGCCAATGTATCATCTGGCTCAAGGCGTAGCGATTCGGCTGATAGGCCATAAGCGCCAGCGCTTGCGGCGCTTCGGCTTCAGGCGTGAACGGAGCGGCATAGTCGCGAATCGTCTGCCAGTCGTGAGGACCGAACGCATACGTGCAACAATTCCCGGACGAGTCATTGTCCCCCTCACTGCCACTGTTACTTCCACTGTCACCGTCATCGCCGCGACTACTATCATCATTGCCGTCATATCCATCATTATCACGGCCATCATTCCCGTTACGGACGCTATCTGCGGGAAATGCGATCCACTCAATCCCTTCCGGCTTCGTCAACGTATATGCATAAGGTCCGGCATCCGGCGACGGGGCGTCCCACTGCTGGCCAATGACTTGGTACAGCGGGAACAGCTTCGTGAAATCCGGCTTGTCTGCGGGCGCCGGAATGCGCAAGCCATGCAAGAAGAAGCGTGACATGGAAGCAGCAATATCATTGACTGCCGCTTTCCCGATGACGGCGGCAATCAACTCCTCCTCCGGCATATCCGGTCTGTACGGCACGAGCAGCTTCTTGCCCGGCAGCAACAAATCATCGGCCTGCCCGAGTCCATCCTCCACCATGTCCGCCAGATTCAAGTTGTAGCGCTCTGCCAGCCCACGCAGACTCATCCCTTCCGACACCGCTGCCGGAAATGCCGGAATGTGCCAGACGCTTAACGGCTGCAGTATAGCGGCATTGTCTTGACAAGCTGCAGCAAGCTGCGCAAGCGTCAGTCCAAACCGTTCCGCGAAGGTGCGGAACGTCTGTCCCACTTCAATGGCCTGCTTCGCACCCGGCACCGTCAGCACCTGACCCATAGCCAGCGGCGATTGGTCTACCCCTGGATTGGCCGCCTTGAGCGCATCGAATCCAACACCGAACGAAACCGCTACTGCTTCCAGCGGGTAACCGTCGACCGGTACAGTGAAAGCGATCGTGCCGAGATCGATGAGAGCATCCGGCTTCAGCAGGGCCGCATCGTCTGCGTTCAGCATAGCGCCGCTTCCGTCCGCAGCCTCAAGCAGCTGAGCCGGAGACAGTCCGAAGAAATCGGCAATCCGCTTGAGCGTGTCCGCCGCCTTCGTCTGGTAGAGAGCGCCGGCGACCGTTGCCCGGCTCGCCGGATTCAGTACATCCGGTCGCTCCTGATTCGCCAGTGCGATCGACGCCGCAGTCGGGTTCATCAGCCCGGACTGCGGCTTGCGGGCCGAGAGCTCTGCCGCAATCTGCTCGAGCGAACGCGTTCCGTCAGTCTCGTACTCGTATTGCTCCAGCCGGTCTATGGCAGCTTGTACCGCGCTTTTGGTGACCATCAGGAAGTAATCGCGGAACAAGAACGCGCTGATCGACTCCTTCGTCCCCTCGCGAGTTCCCTCTGCTGCCAGCTCCTTATGCTGGCGGGTTTGCTGCCTCCAAGCTTTCGGATTATCCTCATGCTCCTGCTCCAGCCGGTTCTGATAGGCAGCGGCGAAAGTTTGGAAATAACGTTCCAGCTCCTGCTCGTAGGATTTGCCGATCATAAGACGGGAGTCCGTGCCGTAATCGATCTTCACTTGTCCATCCGAGCTCTCCAGCGTGAGGGCGGGGATCATCGGCAGCAGCGTGCCGCTCGGCGCCTCGCCTTCCTCTGTTGCTTGAGCTGGCATCACCTTGAAGATCATATGATCCTTGAAATACTCTGTCAGGCTTGCATAGGTGAAGGACTCATCTGCCAGACCGGCCAGCAAATGCTGATAGATCACCTGCAAATCATACAGGCTTACATAGGCATCCGCTGCGGACGCTTCCCCAACGGAAGCGAGTCTCGCATCAATCGCGCGCCGCAGCATCCCCTCGACGAGCCGACAGAACGCCGAGTCCCCGCCAGTCGTCTGCCGCAGCGCCTCCCGGCTCGCAACTTGCTCCGGGATCGCATTCGGCACGAACAGCAGCGGAAGCGCCTGCACGACTGGCGCTGCGCCCGGCTGCCCTCCGCTCGCTTGGGTGTACAGCACGCCGAAGCGAACTTCAATCTCAGTTGCCTGCTCTGCCGCGGCCATAGCCGGGCCGGCAACCTTCAGCCGCTTCACTTGCCACTGCAACGCAGGCTCAGCCAGCACGTCCGCGAGACGCGGCTTTGCGGCCGAAGTGGATGGATTGGCAGTTCGCGGCTGCTGCAGACGCAAGCGCTTCTCCTCGCGCACGCTGCGCGCTGCCAGTGCTTGACCGCCTGCCACATGCCAAGGCGGCACACCTTTGTTCCCGATAGTAAACTGCTCACGCAGCGTCCAATCGAAGGAGAAATGTATCGTAACAAATACAACCTTCACCTTGACGCTCGCCTCAACCTCGACCTCGAACCGGATGACGATTGGCTCATAAGCCTGAAACGTCAAGAGCGCGCGGGCGGCAGCCCGTATTTGCACGCTGGCCTTAATGATCGAGAAATCGAGCGAGCCGAACAGCTCGCCGACGATGCCGACCATGCCCTGCACCGCATAGTACAAATCGGTCGATTCCTCACTTGCCGTCGGGTGAAACCAAGCGAGCGTTCCTTCGAGAATACCCTGAACGGTTAAGTCCAGTCCGGCGCTGAGCGGTCCTTTATGTATCGTCTTGCCGACACCGACGGCCAGACCGAATCCGAATTCGATAACCGGCTTGAACTCCCCGTTGTCAATGGCCGGCACGGTTTGCGAGGTAGCGCCTTCCAGATAGGCCAGATAGAAACCGCCAAAACCGACGAACGGGAACACTTGGATAGCGAAGGAGCGTTCAAAATTTCCATTGTGCGGAAAGCCGATGTCGATCTTGAAATTGCCGTTGGTATAAATGTCGATGTCGATCACGGGGATCGTAATCGATACCTCGCCGAACTCCAAATAACGCATCATATCCGGCAGCACCAGCTCCGTATGGTACAAGCCGATCTGGTCGGTTATTTTTTTATATAAAATTTCGAACTCCAATCCTTTGAAGCTGCCCGCCCGCGCGCCTTCCAGCGTCACACGCAGCCCGTACATCTGCGGATCATTGAAGATGGCCGCAATCGTCACCGTCTGCAGCACCGTGAATTTCGCGCCAAGCAGCCAGCCGCTGTTCTCATTGAACACCAGCGCATTCGATTGCTCCAACGGATTGCCTGCGGCAAGCTCCGGCCGGAATCCTCGTTCCAGCGCCGTAATTACGTCGCTAATCGAATGAAGCTGGCTCGTATCGCGGAAGGACACATGTTGGCCAATGCCAAGATACTCCAGATGGAACAACTGGTTGCCTGCCCCAGGCACCTCTGGCGGGTGATCGTTGACGACGTCCCATTCGAGCGGCTCATCGTCTTCGCCAGTTCTGATGGGCATGCCAAGGAAGGTGCCGTCCAGTGCCAGCACCACGCCTTCCTTGCCTCCTTTTGGCGTGCGCCAATGGTAAGTCAAGGAAATATCGCTGATCTCGATAAAGCCGAAGTCGACTTGAATTCCGGTCGAAAAGGTGACGTACTTCTCTGTTATGTCTACCGTCAACGTGGCGTTCTCAAAGCCGATCGCGTTCAACACGTTCCACGGCTCAGGCAGCTCGAAATCCCAGGAAGGATGAACAAGCTGCACCAAAAATTTGATCATATCGCCGAAGGTGAAGCTGACCGGACCTATTGTGAATTGCTTTTTCTCCGCAGACAACGTCACTTGCGCCGGAAATGTCAGGCCCAGCAGGGCAACCTTGCCGCTGGCATACACAAGATAAGCCATCTCTCCCGCTTCGTCTTGATAGCCGGAAAACAGCAAATTCGTATCGTGCAAACCGAACAGTTCCTTGCCGAACAAGCGCAAACTCAGGTCTGCTTCTGCGTACACCGACAGCTGGAAGTGTTCCGTAGATGGCACGAGCTCTACTCCGATTTGGTTGAATGTCAGCGCGAAGAAATCTTCCAAACCCTGCGTATCCAAACCGCAGTTCAGCTTGCGAATCAAACCGGAGAAGCTGAGTGGCAAGCCGTCCACCGTGCTCATCATGCCTCTGGCAATTACGCCATCGTTCTGAATTTCCAATTCCATCTCAAAGAGCAAGTCGAACAAGCGAAGATCCGCTCCGAACAGCGCATTAACACTTGTATAATCAGACGTCAAATATGTAACGTTCGCGTTCATATACAGCTCTTCCAGCACGATCTGATTGTTGTAAATATCCCAAACCGGCTGCTCGCTCTTCGAACCGACCAACACTTCAACAGACATCAAGCCAAATGGCGAGGCAGATGTAAGCGAGGCTGACATCGCCTTCAGCCCGACACGGTTGAACAAGCCGTCGAGCGGAGCCGGCAACGCCGGCGGCGCATCCAAATTAAGCAGCCAGCGGGCTACGTCCCCCATGCTGAGCGCATCATCTTCAGCCCCATACATGCCGTTCAGGTACAGCACCTTACTACTGTTGTAGATAGGTACATTCAGCGTCATCGGCTGAAGCGTCATGCCTTCCTCTTGCAGGCTCATGCCGAACTGCACCTGAGTTTCCAGCTTGAGCTGCTCGTCTGTTTCCGGGTCTTCCGCATAGCGCACCCGCGCTTGCAAATACGGCGACTTCGCCTCAAGAAATCCGATCGAGAACGTTTGCGGCTCGCTCCCGTCCTTCACCAGCGGAGCCCGCAAATCGAAGGTCGGCTCATACGCCCAAGCTTCTGCGAACAGGATCGGTCCTTGCCAAGTTAGCGACTGGCCTGTAATGAATCGCGTCAAAAAGGCGAAAGGCCCGGTTAACTCAACCGTTGCCGAATACGACAAAGGACTATCCTGCTCATCCATAGGCCGGAACGAGTCCCAGTGGAACAGAATGCCGCTCTGGCGCAATCTGTTCAGCGGTGTTGTATCGAGACGGGCCTGCCATTTGCCGAACGTCCAGCCGGATGCAAGCGGGCCAATGCTGAACGTGAATCCGGGCTCACCGTCAACTACTCGAATTGTGATCGACCGGGACTGCTTTTCGAGACCCAGCACTGTGATCATGCCCCATACCGTGAATGCCCCTCCCGAGATGCCGCTTACCTGCACCATGCCCCCATCCGGCGGATTTATGGCGAACTCCTCATCGCCGAATGCGACGCTTGCCTTCCGCCACAATGCATCCGAAGGCATGTTGACCGCGCTCAAGAGAACAGGCCCTCTCCTCCCTGCTTGCGCCGCCACATCCTGATGAATGGCTTCTATTGTTGTGGTGCTGCCGGCATTATTGTTGGACATGAATGTATCCCCCCTTTATGCAACGGACGTTATTGAATATCTAAAAAAATCGGTGTGTGGTCGCTTGCTTTGCGGATATGCCAGAAGTTCTCCCACCAGCGGAAGGCCTCGACAGGATTCGTATAATTCGGATAGTTTGCAATCGGAATATTCATTGTGCTCACATAGGGATTAGGAAAGCCGAGCGCGGCATCCACGGAGGCTTTCTCATATGTCGCCTGATTCGCCGCTGTTTTCGTCCGGTGCCAGACAAGGAAATTGTCGATAAGCATGTGCTGTTGGTATGTATCCCAAGTGTCCGGCTTCGCATCCCTCTTCCTATAATAGTGAGTCGAATAATCCTCGTTCTTCTTGAGCATCTTGCGAAACCGGCGATTGCTTAGAGGTCGATATGCCTTATTCGCCGAATTCGTATGATAGTCATTCACATTGAAATCCCCCGCCGCGATGCTGATTGTCGGATCTGTTCCCCCTGTTGGCGTCAGCTCCGCAATTTTCCCCATAGAACGGGTACCTCCCAGATGAAAGCCGGGTGACGTATGCATAAAGGCCATGCGAATTTTGCGGTTATTTCCATACTGTTCGGTGAAATCGACGAGAAACGGTCGCCGGTTCTGGTCGTTCGGGAACAAAATCTCATTGCCATTCGTTTCGTAAAAGCGCACCTGTCCCGCCAAGGTCGTACTGTTCGTAATGGCCGCGTCATTCCAAATCGAATTTACTCCCGCATCATATTGCGCGGCTGCTCCCGCGCCCGGCTGCTGCGATTGATTGTTGATCCACGCATTTGGCCCGTTGAAGGTCACCCGGCTCGTGTCATAAAATACGCCGACCACCTCAGACTGCGCCCACGGCGTGTTGGCCGGCTTCTGCGTATTGCACTTGAGCGGTGGGACCAGCCGCCAATTGTTGTTGTTCGTCCATTGCTTGATGTAGTTCAACATAGCAACGAGCCCTCGCGCCCCTCCGGAATTGCGGTCCAGCAGCTCGCCCAAATCTTGATTGTCTGGCGCAAGTGCTTCCAAAATCGCGATCACCTCCGGCGTATGTGAGGCATTGCCGTTGCCGGTAAACACCATTTCCATGTATGCGAGCAGCTCATCGATAGGCAGCCGCAGTCTTTTCTTAGACCAATTTCCTGTAATGATCACCTTTGCTTGAAATTTGGCTTCTGTAAATTTTTCCACATTCCATACAAGCACCTTCACTGCTTCCACCTCACTTCCATCATTAATGCTGCTCCTTATGTGTTCTTTATCGCCGATTCGTCGGTGTACGAAGCGTACCAGCCAAGGCTGTCCGCCCGTGCTGACGGGTCAGGGTTGCCGAACAGCACGAAATCGACATAGGCGCTTGGCGGGAATTGCATCCCGAGGAAGCCGAGACGCAGGTTATTCAGAATAAGCGTATAGGACGTGCGCCCGGAAGCCGAGGTTCCCGTTTCCATACGGAACGCATCGATGGAGAAGCGCAGGATGTTCTCCAGCGCGAACATCTTGCCGCTGTCCCCGGTGCCGGGCAAGTACATCCCGGTGAACATGCTGATGCCGGCTTCCCCAGGCGACCAGGCTGCGAGAAGCTTCGCCGTAAATCCCGCTTGGCTCGCCAGCGCGCCCAAGCTGCCCAAGTTCAGCTCGAATTCCAGGCCATACCAAGGATACAGAAGCGACGTCTCGCTGATCGGTGTCTGAACGCTATGGTAGCCCAGACTTGCGGGTGAGCTGCCCTCGTCCGCTTGGATGAACCCGGCAAGCTTCAGCGGAAAGTGGCGGTACAAGCTATCGTGACGCGCTTGGCTTGCTCCTAAGTTGAAGGCAAGATTTTCAGCGTCAAATACGAACTGTTTGTTGTCCGGATTGGCCTGCGGGAAGCGCATATGCAAAGCGAGATTGGAGAAGTTCAGCTGACCGTTGTCTCCATCCGGACCGTTGCCGAAGGAGAACAGGTCGAATTCGGGCCTGTGCTTGAAGCGCAGGTTGCCAGAGAAGGCGAACCGGCTTTCGATGTCTCGACCCTCCTCCTGCTCTTCCGCTGTCGTCTCCGTCAGAAATTGGGCGCGCAGCAGTTCCACTTCCTCCAGCACTTCGCTGCGCACACGGAATCGAAGATCCTGTTCATTCAGGAACACATAGGTCTTCCTGCCCGCCTGCTCTTGATAAACCCCGTTTAACGCCATAACATTGGATTGTCCCTGCGCGCCTTGCAGCTCTACCGTGTCACCGAACAATTGATTGACCAGCAGCTCTACGCTGCTGGAGAAACGCTTAATCGCGGAATTCTCGAATTGCACCTTCAGCGTCTTGACCCTATAGCGATAGACCGAACCGTCCTGCCGCATCGGCGTTTCATCCTCATAGTAGATGAGTCCGAACATGGAGCTGTCCTTGAGCCGAATCGCAACCGGCGCATCGCTAAGCCTTTCGGCGTCCTGTGCAAGGTGCGCTCCCCCGTCCTGAATCACAATCGGATCAACGTCCTCCTCATCCACGAGCACCGGACTGCTATGTATGCCGATATGATGCGCCTTGAAATCGGCTGCAGCAATGCCCGCACGCAGCCCCGCCAGCTCGGGTGGTAAATCCTCCAAAGGCGTGTGAACGTTCAGCGCGAGCAGTCCGGTCCAGCCAGGACTGTTCAGCAGCTCCGCGAATACGCGGAATTCCTCATGCGTCTTGGCCATCTCTTCAGCGTTTTCGAAAATACGCTGCACATGAAGCTGCGTCAATCCTCCTTCATTGAATGCATACGCCATCGTCCACGATTCCAGATTGGCGGCCAATTCCTTCAAGCTGCCTGTACAATACTTGAAGATGAGAATCGTATCGGCTGCAGCCCATTTGGAAGGTTCCAAATCGAAAGAGAAGCCTTCTATCGCCAGCATCGATGTTAGCCATGCTGCATGCTGCGCAAACTTCGGGCCTTCGGCTACAAGGAACAGCTGGTTGCTCTGCAAGGCTTCCTTGAGCGGGCCGCTGATTGAGCCTCCCCCAGGCCCGGCCAGTTCCAGCGTCTGCTCTCCCTGCTGAGCTTGGGCCAGCACAAGCGACTGCCAGGATGTGGCTTCCTGGTTGAACTTGGCCAGCCATCCCTTCCGTGTCACCGCTTGTCGTGCAGCCGCCTGCTGCCTTGCACTTGCCGATGCCTGCTGTATAGGGCTAGTGCTTAACGACGCTTGCTGCTTGTCATTCCATGCTGCTTGCTCTTGCAGCACGTCGCCTGCTTTCGGCAGTGCCTTCCCGCTCTGTTCGGTCGCCTGTACAATTCGCGCTTGTCTTGCCGGGGCCAGCACCTTCTTCTCGAATGCCGCATATTGCTCCGCATTGGGCAAGCCCTGCAAATTTCCGTACGGTGCCGCAGGAAAGGCTTGCCGGGTGTGAGTCAGGGCGGGCAGCGGCTTCACGGCAATTTCCATGTAGCCTGTAATCGGATTCGCCGCAGACGATGCCTCACCGAGCTCATACAGCACCGATTTCTCCGGCTGGGCATAGTATGCGACGGCTTCGTCTTGCTGGGAAGTGACATACAGATAAGCGGTCAGAGCATTATCCGCCAATCCCTCTCCTTGTTCGCTATGCTTGGTAAATCCGGGCGCATAAGCAGGCTGTCCCGGAACGAAATGCAAGCGATTGCCCGCTTCCGCTAGGCTGCCGGCGTACTCAAGCGCCGAGGTGCCGAGCATGAGCCGGAATTGGGGCGTCTGCTCTGATGCTTGCAGGAAGGCGACGTCGCTGCCTGTCGCTTGTGGCAGAGCCCCGGCAGTCCCTTGCTTCGCCTTGGCACCTATGTCCGCCTTCTCCCGGTTAGCGCTGGCATCCCCCCCCTGCTGCTGCGCTGCCGTGTCTAAGCACCTCGAATGCGCCGCAAGGCACAAGGGTAAAAGGATCGGCATCCGTCTCTGTCTGCGCCGCAGGCTGGACGGCGAACACCAGACTCGCATTGCCGCCAGCCACTGGGCGCACCTGCACCGACTGGCCGGTCCACGTCGTATAATGTGTATCCAGCACCTGCACCGCTCCTCCGTTATCGGCGGCGAATGCGAAGCAGGTGCGGGCGGCTGCCAGCGGATTGATGGGATCGACACTGGCTTCCAGGCGAATGCTTCGGCCGGCTGAACCGAACACCCGGTAGCGCAGCGACTGCAAGTACCCGGGATAATCCGGGTGATCGTAATAGTAACGCAAGCCCGCATCGAGAGCGTCCCAATCATCCGCTCCATTCGAATGCTGTGCTAGCAGCAGCGAGAAGGCCAGGCAGCCAAGCGCGCCGCCAGAGAGCGGCAATGCAATCGATGCCTCCGGCACATACTGCGCTGATCCGGATCCCGATTGCCAGTAGCACCAGCGGTCGACGCCCGGCGGCTGGCGCAATGCAAATCCGGCAGGAGCGTCCGAGCCGCGCAAGCCCACTGTCGCATTCGCCCCAATGACGAGGCGATAGTTTCGGAAGCGAAGCTGCGCGAGCTTCGTCACTTTGCCAGCGCTGTCCGCCTCGATATATTGCGGTGCCCAGTTTGCGGCAGGAGCGTTCGGGTCACTCAGCCAAATCAAACGCACCTGTCGGCCTGCACCTGTGTAGAACTTGCGCACATTAGCGACGAAGGTCGGCTCATCGATGGGCTTGGCGTTCAGGAACATGTACATGCCGCCCTGTATTTCCCAGCTTGCCTGCAAGCTCAGCGGACTAGGCGGCAGCTTGTCCGGCGGCGGGAGAAAAGCGCACTGATAGCTGTCCAAGCCGGATTCCTCGCTTGCGCTCGTCATGTAGTACAAATCGCTCTGCCCGCTCTTCGCGAAGATCGGCTCACTCATGACTTAGTCCCCCTCTGTTCGCTCCAGTTCCAGCTCCGGCTCGGCTGCCTGCTTCTGTATGCAGCCAAATCCGGTCTCCATGCAGCAAGGGCAAGTCGTAGCAACTCCTGTCTTGTTCATAAGGCTGAAGCGGGTAATCGTCCAGTCGAATTTTCGCATAGGACTGTGTCTGAACCGCTGCGCGCGCTTCCGCTGCAGTGCCGATGATGTTCGCAGTGCTGCGCTCCATGTTCCAGCCTGCGAGAAACTGATTGGCCGGATGCCATGCACCGCCGAATTGTGCCGCTACGTCACGCAGCGTAGATCCGACGGACACGTAGCAGGTCTGCCCGTTTACTGCAATCGGAATTTCCGGCACCAGCACCGCACGTCCCCGGAAATAGTTGACGATAATCTTGTCTTCATAGCCATCGAAATTGCCCATGCTTACATACTGGGCGGTTGCCCCTGCCAAGTCCGCATAACAATCCGCGCCGAGAATAAGGATGTGATCGGTGCGATCCGCATTCCCCATGCTGCTGCTCTCCGGGAAGCTCTGCGGATAGAGCAGCCGATACAACCGGCGGCGGCCGCCATTCTCGCTGTACAGGTCAATCGACCCGCCTGCGCCGCCAGCGGCTTGCGGAGCCGGAACACTCGGACGCTCGCAGCGTGACAGAAATGCGTCAAATCCGGTTAGCACACTGTTCGCCTGCCAATATTCACCGATAGCAACCCACTGCGTCCCGCTCGGCACGAAGCCGTTCAGCTTGTCTGTGACCGGACTTGGCGCGCCGACGAATTGCCGGGCCTCCGCATCCAGCCGCAACCGCATGCCGGGCACGAGATCGACATAGCCGTTCGCTGGATTGAAGCCGTATGCGTATTGCAGCTGCTCGGTGAAGAGCAGTGGCAAGGATCGCGCGATCGCCTGACGAAGCATAAGGAAGGCTCCCGGCTTCAGCAGCGGCACGCTCCCATCGCCTCCACCCTCATCCGCCGACGGGTCCAACTGCTGCAGCAGCCGATCATACGCTTCCCACAGCGCGTTCCGGCTCTGCGCATCGAACTTCCAGGCAGGCCCGGACTCGGCTACAGTTAGCAAATATGGGTAATTCGGCGGTGCATCGTCCGGTCTTGTCCATACGAATACGTCCGAATCGATGCCCGGTTGTGCATTGAACACATCGGGCACATACAGCCGAATATCTTGCGATCCCGGCGGCCGCTGATCTGATCGGTATACATATGCCGGCTGCTCGCCCGACGCCTGTGACACATAATAACTGGCCCCGTCTCCATACAGATGAACAGCGGCGCTAACAGGCCCGCTCGCCACCTCGCCTATCGCCTGCACGGTTGCCAGCGTCTGGTTGTCGGCAAATTGCTGATTGCCGGCATAGCTCGTATCCGTCGTATAAAAAGTTAGCGGATGTCCGCCGTTCGCATCCGTCACTGTGACAACATAGCCGCGAATCGCGGGCTCCAAACTGGCCGTCCAGCATAAGCGCCAGGCATAACCGTTGATGGAAGCTTCTGTAATGCGTGGCACGCTCACGACGACCAGATACGCCTCGCTTAGCGGTCCGCTGCGCGCTTCCGGCTGCTCGCCAACTGCTTGCAGCTTGACCGCATAGGCCAAGCCTTCCTTCA
The DNA here is from genome assembly GCF_018403685.1 of Xylanibacillus composti. NCBI lineage: Bacteria > Bacillati > Bacillota > Bacilli > Caryophanales > Paenibacillaceae > Xylanibacillus > Xylanibacillus composti. The sequence continues at coordinate 35,638 of NZ_BOVK01000012.1, read as the reverse complement.
CCTCGTACCCTTCTCCCTTGCGCGGGAAGACGACCGTGTAGCCGCCAGCGCCGTCTGTCTGGGCAGCTACCGGCTTCGCCAGCAGCTTATCCCCTTCATACAAATACCCGAGGTAGCCCGCTACGCCCGGCTTCGCCTCTGGTTCCGCCACTTGTACCACGATGCGGTCCGCATCCGTCTCGATGGAAGACGCGCCCGGCACTGCCGAAATGATGGACGCCGCCTCTCCCGGCGCGCCAACGGCTACTCCGCTCACCACCGTCACCCGCACGCTATACGTTCCCGACGCCTGCAGCGCCACGCCGAGCAGTGCTTCCGCGCTGCCACTCGCAGCGCTATGCACAACTTCGCCGCTTCCCGCCAGCACTTCCACCCGGTAGACGGGACGCTCTGTCGACACCGATTGCCAAGCGACATACAGGAAGCCGTCCGCATAGCTCGTCCTGCTCACTGCTACCGTCTCGGTCAGCACCCTCACCGTGGCGCCTGCCGGTCCTCGCGACAGCGCGCTGCGCGCTATGACCATCACGGTTCCGCCCCTGCCTGCCGGCAATGCCACAACCGCCTCGCTGCTGCTGGTCAGCGTAGTCGTCTGGCCCTCGCTATCCGCCACCAGCACCACATACCCGCTCACGGCTGATTCTCGGCTCGGCTCCCAACGAACTGCCACCTGACTCGCCGCACGGTCATACACAACCGAGGTCATCCGCAGCACGCTCACGATGACCGGATACGCCTCGCTTAGCGGTCCGCTGCGCGCTTCCGGCTGCTCCCCAACTGCTTGCAGCTTGACCGCATAGGCCGAGCCTTCCTTCACCTCGTACCCTGCCCCCTTGCGCGGGAAGACGACCGTGTAGCCACCGGTGCCGTCTGTCCGGGAAGCCGCCGTCTTCGCCAGCAGCTTATCCCCTTCATACAAATACCCGATGTAGCCCGCTACGCCCGGCTTCGCCGCTGGCTCTGCCACCTGCACCGCTATGCGGTCCGCATCCGTCTCAATGGACGTCGCGCCCGGCACTGCCGAGATGATGTCGACACCCGGCCCGGGCTTGCCCCATGAGCGATCGCCGACAGGGCGGAGCCTAACCTGATAAGCAGCTAGCGGATCAAGCTCGAGCGGAATCTCGGCACGATTCACATTCGCACGGCAAGTCGTGCTGCTTAACCTTACACCTTCGTTCCATATTTGAATCTCATAATCGTTCACGCCCGGCATCGGTTCGCCCGGCCACGCCACTGACAATGTCTTGCCGTTGTACAGAACGGCGCCAATCTGACGCTCTTCCGCCAAGAACGGAACCTTGTCACTCACCGGACTGCGCGATTTGCCGAGCAAGCCAAGCACTCGCACTTCATATTGCGCATCCGGGTCCAACCTGTCCGGCAACGCCAGGCTCGCCGTATTTCCTAATATTGTAGCTTGCGCAATCGAGGTATTGCCTTGTATCAGAGCTGCTTTCCCATACACCGGGATGGGTTCAATAGGCAAGTAACGCCAAGTAATGTGCGCGAAACCCGCTTCATGAGCGACACGCTCTATGCTTGGCGGAACAACGAGCACGGGCTCGCGCGGGCTCTCCGGCCCGGCGCTGCTGCCCGACCAATAGCGCAGCGTCCCCGCATAGCGATAGGACGGGTCCAGCACATGTCCGAGCTCGATAGTTATCGAGGTGGATGACGCTTTGTTCTTAGCCTTTGCTGCATCCCCCTCGTACAACGTTAATTCAACCATCGTATCCTCGGGAAGCGGCGGGTTGCAACCCGCCTTCACGATAGACAGCTTGCCGTCCGGTGAAATCTCATAGCCGATCGCGTTGCAGATCGGCACTTGTTGCACGAGCGGCAGCTCAGGTGAAGCTGGCCCCTGTGAAATGCCCTTCGTCGGGTAGAGGATGATGCTGTACAGCCTTCCCTCAATCCAAAGCCCTGCGACGGAGAAGCTGCCGCCGTTCCCGCTCAGCTGCTCAGTATGGACAGGGCGGCCGCTGCTTTTGTCCATGATGATGACCTTGCCCCCGCTGACATTCCCCAGCTTCGGGAGTTCCCAGCGGACTTCAAGGGTATCGCCATCATTTACAGCCTGCAGCCCCTGCAGCGATTCGGTAATCAGATCGACGGCCGGGCCGAACGGTCCGGGCGGGCCGCCGGGACCGTCGGTTTGGGCAACCTTAACCTGGTACAAAGTATTCGGCTCCAGCCTCATACTCGGAATCAGCTCCCCGCCAAAGCCAATGACACGCTTCTCCTCGAGCTGCTTGTCTCCCGTGAACAGGGCAATCACATAGAACTGGCCGTCAGAAGGCTGCCAATTCACTTGAATGCGATTCGCATTCTGGTTATAGATCACACCGCTTACTTGCGGCGGCGGTAAGTTCGCCATCCTCACACCTCTGCTTTCTTCCATGAATTGCGCTCTGCTTAACGGGCTGCCGCAATGTCCTCCAGCAAGCTTTCGAAGTCCTTGTGGAAATCCTGCGGCAGCCGGTGGAGAACCAGCTCATGGGAACGGTAGTGCGTGCGGAAATAGCGGGACTGCATCGCCTTGTCCCCCACCCATATGCCGTTGGCAAACATTGTCGTATCTCCGTACTCTTCAGGAGCGGCCAATTCCAGATTGATCATATACCCGTCGTAGTCGACCTCTTCTACGGAAGCTAGCCTCGCCGCTCCTTCTCTCGTCATGACCTGATCGCCGGCCTTGAGCTCCATGGCCAGCTTGAACCCGTCCGGTGTGCCGACGACATGGCAATCGGACAATGTGAGTTCTTCGCCGTTCTCGGTTACAAGCTTGTATGCCGGCCCGTCATGCTTGCCGACGTATGTAGCGCCGACTGCCAGCTTGTCGCCGTTCGCGCTCACCAGCACCTCTTCCCCGCCGGACAGCTCCTCAATTGCAGCCTCGCGCCCGTCTGCCAGCGTAATGCGAGAACCCTTCGCCAGACAATGCCAAGTGAAATTGAACGGCCTGATATACAACGTTCCATCCAGCGGGTCCCAATCCGGGAAATCACTGCTCTGAATGTTGGCGTTGACGAAGAAAGTTCCGCTGTTCTGTGTTTTTATGGAAATATTGCAGTAGAAATAGACGATCGTATCCGTGCTCCAGGGCGCCTTGCCGAACACAATCGGATTGCCGTTGTCAGTGCTTTTGGGATCAGTGGGAGCGGGTTTGTTGAACAGGAGGGTGCAGGGATCGCTCGGGTCTACGGTGAAATAGGGGTATACTTGGTTCTCAACGTCCTCCGGATCTACCTTCAAACCGCCTGTTGCCATCGCCACAGCGAGGTTGATGTAAATGTTCTGCTTCGGCACAAGCGGCTGGATAATCGGACTCTGGAAGGTGACTTTGCCTGCAAGCGGGACCATGACGGTCTTGTCGTCCCATAGCTGCTGATTGAACCAGTAGTCGACATTGTCCCGATTGCCGACGCCGCGGCTCAAGCCGATCGTGATCACCTTGGCATTCGGGTCTTTGGGAACCGGCTGGGTAATCTCAGGGTCTGCGACCGGTCCTTTGTCGATTTCCCGGGTAACCACAAGGTGCTCTGTAGGAGAATTGACTGTCTTCGTGTAGGCCACAAACAGAGCGGCCTGCATGCGCTCCGGCGCTCCCTTGTCGCTCTTCGCCTGAATCGGCGTAAATTCGCCCTCGCCCATTACATGGATGTTCTCCGAAGCCAGCAAGTCCTGGTTGTCTTTATCGAAAAGCTGCAGCGTCAAAATCACAGAATAAGCGCCGCCGATATAAGTGGACAGTCCTTGTGCCACTGCCCTTCCCATCAGGTCGATGGCCAAATTGTTGATCAGGTTCGCATCAGTGAATCCGTCGGTCCCCTGATCATACTTCACCGCCAAATCCTTGCCTCTTACGCCTGCCTCGCGGGCCATCTGAAGCTGCAGGCTTAATTGAGGATACCGTTGCGGAGTAATGCCAAGAAAATCATAGTGGCTTTTGACCAAGCGATAATCCTCATCATTGGCCATGTTCAGCGCAAGCGCACCATCGGCGCTGCGCTGCGCCTTGTCGATGATTACTTTTAAATCTGCCTTGTATTGCTGGTCCAAAACGGGCATTTCTGAAACTTTACGAATTGCCATACATGAATTCCTCCTCCTATTATTGATAGAACAATTCCATTGCAAACGCTGCCATCCAACTGAGGAACCAGCAAGCTGTCCTCCCTTCTACGAATAAAGTCGATCAGACGCAATAGATGCCAAAAAATGTAGAATGCCAGACACCTCTACTGTATCATAATCGGAATATTGGGATGTGTATTTTTTTTCTGAAATTTATATCAATTGAATCGCGCAAATTTTGGTTGTCGGCATTCGATAGGAAAAAAAGAAAAGCCGGCTGCCAAGCAGCCGACTTTCTCTTGTATAGAGATGCCTTACGGGGCTGTTCCCCATACAAGGACGCCGTTCTGGTAAAGCGTTACCCGATCCCAATCCGTGAAGGAAGTTTTGGCAGGATCGTAGGAATAGTCATTGGATTCGTTGAAATTGGACCAGTCCGTCTTGGACATGCGAAGCTGAATATCGCCGCTCTGACCGCCCGGCTGGATAGAGCCCGCGCCGGATGAGAAGCTAAGCTCTACATAGGTGTCCGCATTCGTGCCGGATGTGCTGTGGAAGGTGGCCGTAATATTGCTTCCGCCCACCTGTGCCCAATCGATCCAGGCGTTCACGTTCTGATTGCCGTCCTTCGTGAAGTAGTAGCGGATTTTGAGCGAGCTTAGATCCACCGGACTGCTTCCGTTATTTTTGATGTTGAAGTGCGGCTTAATCTGATTATCGGTTGCGTTCGTATCCGCAGCACGATATTGGACGACGAGATTGCCGGTCGGAATCGGACCGCCGCCTCCGTCTTGAGGCGTTGCGCTCACTTGCGATGAGTTGGCGCTCGATCCTGCGCTGTTCTCGGCACTGACTACATAATAGAAAGTAATCCCATTCGTCGCATTGTTATCCGTAAAGCTTGTGCCGCTTATCGTGCCCATAATGGCGTACGGTCCGCCGTTGAAGACCGAGCGCTTGACGGTATAGCTCGTGGCGCCGCTAGACGGATTCCAGCTTAAGGACACTTGTCCATCGCCCGCAGTTGCCGTCAGGCCGGTTGGGGCAGCCGGCACTCCCGGACTGCCGCCATTGTCATTGAAATATTGCCTCAACCACTGCAAAGCAGGACGTTCCTGCCCCGAGCTTGTAATCAAGCCGGTGCCCTCTCTCCAGGTTTCTCCGACAATGTATCCCCACAAGGTGATGCCCGCCACATTCGGATGCTCCCACAACACCGGGAACTTCTCCTGATAGCGCTGCAGCTGGGTATTGTCATCCCCCGTCATGTCCAGCTCCGTAACGTAAATCGGCAGGCCGGTTGCCGTCAATTTGCTCAGCACCTGATTCATGGTGCTGACAGACACATAATCCATGTTGAAATGATGCGCCTGAATGCCGATGCCGTCAACCAGCCCCCGGCTTTTCAACAGATTAATAAGCTGCACGTATTGATCGGCTTTGCTCGGATCGCCGATGATGCCGTAGTCATTAATATGAAGCTCGGAATTCGGGAAGGCTTGCCGCGCCTGCTCGAAGGACCAAATTACCCAGTCCCAGCCTGTCGCGCCATCGCCGCCAATGGCATTCTTATAGCTCGGCGGCGCGTGCAAAGGCTCGTTGACAACGTCTACGTACTCCGCATCAATGTAGCGCTGCCCTGCATCCCGAATCCACTCCTCCACTTCCGCCCGCTGCTCCGCCGCAGAAAGTCCCGATACCCAGCCGGGCTCCTGACTGCCCCATACGAGCGTATGAAAGCGGAATGGGAAGCCCTGGCTCTTGGCATAGTTGTAGGCTTGATCTGCGCCGCTCCAGTTGTAATTGTCACGCGAGGACTCGACCGATCCCCACTTCGTCGCGTTTTCCGGCGTAACTTGATTCCAATACTCAGCGAAATGCGAGGGAATGCCGCTATTGCCAATAACGTTCCCCAGAAATTTGCCATGGCCGTCAGCCAGTCCAGCCTCCGCGCTCGGCAGCAGCGCCGACGTGAACAAGGAGCCGACCAGCGACGCCGTAGCGACAAGCTTGATCCACTTTGATTTAAACACCATTACCCCTCCTTAAAAATAGCATCATGCTGTCTAGTACGAGTTGTTTGTGTCTGACTAAGCGAGGCACTAACAAAATCCTACTAGTTCTGATTTCGCGTCGCGATCATCCCCTTTTCTCCGTTGAACTAGGCTTGCTTTTTCCACCCGGATATCTCCTCCCTCTCCTGCCCAATCAGAATCCAGAAGTGGACAAGCCTTCCTCTATTATACTAAAATCCCAAGTTGAAAGCGCTTCAAAAATTAAGTGTTTCTCTTAGGAAATTTAAGTTTTTCACCCCTGCCAGAAAGATTCGGGGCGGGATTGAACACACTGGCTCCCCATAAACAAGAAGCCGCCCCGCCCGTGTGGGTCGTGGCCGCTCCTTGTCTATGCCAAGCTTATTCATCTGATCGCCCATACGATTCAAAACAATCGCACAACCCGCGGCTGGCCTTCCTGCATTTCTACCTCCATGAACGAGACGCGCTTCCCGGTCTGCCGATGCCACTGCTCGATCTGCTCTTCATTCATGGCAAGCAGCTGGCGCTGCTGCTGTCTGGCCGTCTGCTGCTGCCATTTGCGCACAACGTCATCGTAATGGAAGAACGTCTCTCCCCTGCGAATAGCCGGCTTTGCCGCGGATTCGAACCGGAAATGGGAGGTTGCGGACAGGGAGGCCGGCCTTGCTGCCAGCATCGCATCGATCAAGGCTGCGGTAATCGGCGCCCCTGTCTTCAGCTCCACGTCCATATATGCCGGCATGCTGTTGCACTCCAATAGCACATAGCTGTTCCCGTTGCGGCGCAGATCAATGCCGGTAAAGCGCAGACCAAGGCAATTCGCCGCCTTCCTGCACACGGCTGCCACCTCCTCCGGCAGCGCAATCAGCTCGTACTCGGCCATCCCGGAACCATAATCGGGATCCGTGCGGTAATCAAGCGTTCCCGCAGCTGTATGGATGACGTGGGCCGAGATGACTTCGCCGTCCAGCATATTGACGCGCACATCTTCGCCCGGAATTTCTTCCTGGAGAATGACGGGCTCGGCTGCAATCAGGTCGAGCCGCTCCTGCATAGAAGCGTCCACCTTGCGGCAGTAACTGCCGCCGCGAATCGGCTTGCAGACAGCCTTTCCGACCTTTCGGATGAACTGCCGGGCGATTTCGGGGGAGGATGTAATGCAGGTCTCCGGTAGCGGAAGGCCTGCCTGCTGGAGCGTATGCAGCTGCACATATTTCGCCCGGTTGCCCGGCTGGTTCAGCACGGCAACCCCGGACGCTGCCATAATGCCCAGCCAGCTTTGCACGACTTCCACTCTCGCGGCGAACTGCATGTTGTCGATCAGCCGCTTGCCTGCATCGGCGTTCGCCAGCGGATCGGGATTGTGTGTCAGCACGCCGCGGAAATATACCGCCTGCACCGGAGGCAGCGGCTTGCCGTCGTACAGCAGCTGGTCGTTCAGGAGAGCGTAATCATGTTGCAGCGGCGACCCCAGCTCTGCATAAGGGATCCCCCGTTTCTGCAACTGAGCGATCATATACTGGCAATGAATATCATTGGCTGGATTCATCACTACAATCGTCATCATGTCTTCACCTCTCTTGCTCTTATTCTTGATTGATCTGTATGTACAGAGAACGGGACAGGCCCGCGCCCATCCCGTTCGTCGTGCTTACTCCTCGCCAATGGCCATAGTCGTAGCGGAATCTTCCTCGCCGACAGCCATCGTCGTATAGACGGGCTCGCCTTCCTCGCCGAGGGCCAGCGTCGTAGCCATGTCTTCCTCGCCAATGGCCATAGTAGTGACTACCCATTTGCTGCCGCCATTCGTCTCAATCATTTCATCTACGGACAATTCCACATGCTTGGCATTCGCTTGGAATTTCTCCATGAGCGTCTGCATTTGCTGAGCGTCCAGCTGCATCTTCATTATTGTCTCACCTCCTTTCCAGCATGATATATAGCAAGGCCCAAGGCCTCGACTACCTGTAAGGATTATTCGCGGGATGCGCCGATCAGCGCAGGGCAGATTGATTCGGCAATCCTATGCCGGGGTGCTGCTTGTCCCACATCGCCGCATAACGGCCTTGCCGGCGAAGCAGCTGCTCATGCGTGCCTTCCTCGACTGCCTGCCCGCGCTCCATGACGACAATCCGGTCGCAGGAGATAATCGTATGCAGCCGGTGGGCTACATGGATGATGGTCTGTTCTTTGCAGCTCGAGCGAATATATGCCAGAATCGCTTCCTCCAGCTGCACGTCCAGATGACTGGTTGCCTCGTCCAGGATGAGCACATCCGGGTCGCGCAGCAGAGCGCGCGCGATCGCCAAGCGTTGCTTCTCCCCGGAGGACAAATTGCCGGCGCCCTCCTCAAGCCAGGTATGATAAGCGCGGGGCAGCTCTTCGATGACCTCTTCGAGCTGGCATCCGCGGCATACCTCCCGGATTCGCTCATGCGCGATCTCGCGCCCCAAGCACAGATTGTCGAGCACGGTGCCGTGGAAGAAAGACAGCTCCTGCGATACATATGCGATGCGGCTGCGCAGCAGGCCGGGATCGATATGCTGAATGGGGACGCCGTGGATGCGGATTTCCCCTTGCTCGGGCGGATACAGATGGAGCAGCAGCTTGACGAGCGTCGACTTGCCTGAGCCGCTCTCCCCGACGAAGGCGATGCTCTCCCCCGGACGAATCGTCAGCGAGAAGCTGCGCAGCAGCAGCGCCTTCGTGCCATAGCGGAATGAGACCTGATCGAAGGACAGCGGCCCCTTCCAGTCTTGCGGAACTATGGCTTCCGTCTCGTTCCCGACAGCAGCATGCTCGGTCCGTTCCTTCTCCAAGTCCATCAAATCCCACATCCGCTCCCCGGCAACGAGCGCCGTTGTCAGATTCGGATGCAGGTTGACCAAATTTTGTATCGGCTGAAGAAAATACACGAGAAGCGCCTGGTACGTAATCAGCTGCCCGACGCTCATGCTGCCCCGAAGCACCTCCCTGGCTCCAAGCCACAGGATGACGCCGCCGCTCAGAAATTGCAAGAGCAGCTTGATCGAGGATTGTGCGTTCAGCAGGCTTCCCTGCCTCCATACCGCATGCAGGACGCTGTCGAGCCGACCTCCCGTCTCCCGCTCGGCATGCTGTTCGGCATGATAAGCCTTCAAGGTCTCCATCCCGCGGATAGAGTCCGTCACATAAGCCTGAAGCTGAGCGTAATGCTCCATCGTCCGCCGATTGGCCCGCTCCAAGTAGCGGTGGGAGACGCCCATCAGCAGCACATACAAGGGAATGACCGTGATGGTGACAAGGAACAAAAACGCGCTTTGCCTGAACAGCATCCAGCCGCCTATCAAAACAAGCAGCGTATCGATAAAGACCGTCAGCGAAACATTCGCCAGAGCCTCGCGCACTTTCCCCGCATCCATGAAGCGGGACACGATCTCCCCGGCCTTCCTGCGGGCAAAAAAAGCAGCCGGCAGCTCCAGCAGATGCTGATAGAGCTTGCGCTGCAGCGTCTCGTCCAGCTTCCTGCCAATGTGAATGAGCCATTGCGTGCGAAGCGCGCTCAACCCGACCTGAACGATATAGACCGAGACAAGCGCAATGGAGAGTGCGTGCAGCAAGGACATGCGCTGGCTCGGCACCAGCTCGTCCAGCAAATATTGATAATAGAAAGCGCTTGCGATACCGAGCACCGTGTACAGAATGGATAAACCAAAGATGTAGAAAATCGTTCGCCGATGCGGTATCAACAACAGAAGCAGCCTTGCCAATCTTCCCGGCGTTTGCGCTCCTCCGCGAACGTCGCCGGTTGGCGAGACGAGCAGCAGCACGCCGCTCCACCGCTTGCAGAACTCAGGAATGGACATCCGAACGATACCCTTGTCCGGATCGCCAAGCAGTACGGAATCGGCTTCCACCCGCAGCAGCACCTGATAATGCGGCCTGCCGCTGTCCGCAAGCGTATGAACCAAACACGGAGTCGGCACTTCAGCCAGCCCGTCCGCCGATATGCGAACCGATCTCGCTTGAAAGCCGTAATGAAGAGCGGCCTTGGACATCCCCAGCAAATTGGTGCCATCCATATCCGTGCACGCCAATTCCCGGATTTGCGAAAGCGGAGCCCGTATGCCGAACATGGACATGATCGTTGCCAGGCAGGCCGGACCGCAATCCGACTCATCCATCTGACGCACGAGATGCCGTTGATAAAACCGCTTGTTCATCGGATTCACCTGCCGCTTGGTTCTGATAGCTTAAGCATGGGAGCAACCTGACTTGCTGCGTCAGGTTCTTGTATGAAGATTTCCTTGCAGGAGGCGAAAATCCTTTGACGAGTTTTGGCTTTTTTTGTCGAATATGCAAAATAAGACCTGTGTCCTAAAAGAGATTCATCTCTGTGACTAACGGATAATTGTTGATGTGACCAATGGATTATTTTGCTAATCGTACTGCCTATCTTTCTGAATTTATAGCCATTGCAACAGAACCATTCCATTCGTTATCTAATTTCCCCATGAAATCTGCACTAATTTTTAGAGTTTACTATGAATCTATGCTTGTTTTACATTAGTTGTGTATGCGCTTACAAATATTATGACATGGAGGTGAACCGGTTTACTTACTCATTTTCAACAATCTGAAGGAGGATGAATCATGAAAGGGAAAAACAAACCTGGCTTATCTTTGCTGCTTGCCTGCGCGCTCTTGCTTTCCCTCTTCGCCCCGGCTGCAGGAGCGGAGCCGAATGCCCAAGCCGTCAATATTCAAGCATATGTGGAAGCGATGCAGCCTGGCTGGAATCTGGGAAATACGCTGGACGCCACGGGCGGCGACGAAACCGCTTGGGGAAACCCCTACGTTACGAAGGCGCTGATTGACGAAATTGCCGCTCAAGGCTTCAAAAGCATACGCATCCCCATTACGTGGGATCATCGCATAGGCAGCGGACCGAACTATGCCATATCCCCTGCTTTCCTCGACCGTGTGGAGCAAATTGTCAATTGGTCGCTGGAAGCCGATTTGTATGTCATGATCAATATGCATCACGACTCGTGGCTGTGGGTCAACCAAATGGACACCAACCACGCCCAGGTGCTGGCCCGATTTAACGCCGCTTGGACACAAATTGCCGACCGCTTCAAGAATCACTCGCTCGAGCTGATGTTCGAAAGCATCAACGAGCCGCGGTTCACCGACGGCTGGGGCAGCGAATCGCCTGAGCATTACGAGCTGCTGCACGAGCTGAACGTCTCGTTCCATCAGATTGTCCGGAATTCCGGCGGCCTGAATGATGTGCGTCCTCTCGTTCTGCCAACGCTGGAAACTGCTACATCGCAGGAAAAGCTGAATGAACTCTATGACACCATCGTTCAGCTGAACGACCCGAACCTGATCGCTACTGTTCACTATTACGGATTTTGGCCGTTTAGTGTCAACATCGCCGGCTACACGCGATTCGAGAACGATACGAGAAACGATATTATCGATACATTCGATCGCACCTACAATACGTTCGTCGCCAATGGCATCCCTGTCATTCTGGGCGAATACGGCTTGCTCGGCTTCGACAAGCACACCGGCGTCATTGAACAGGGCGAGAAGCTGAAGTTCTTCGAATACCTGATCCACTACGTGCAGAGCAAGCAAATCACCCACATGGTGTGGGACAACGGCCAGCATTTCAACCGCAATACCTTCCAATGGAACGATCCCGAGCTGTTCCAGATGATGCAGGCGAGCTGGTCGGGGCGTTCGGCAGTGGCTGAGACTGACCTTATTCATCTGCGCCAGGGCAGCGCCGCGCAGGATATCTCAATTCCGCTGCAGCTGAACGGCAATCACCTGGTGTCGCTGAGCGTCAATGGGCAAAATCTGCAAAGCGGTGTCGATTATACGCTGAATGGCAGCGTGTTGACCTTCAAGGCAAGCTTCCTTGCCCAGTGGTCCAGCTCGACTCAGCTTGGCACCAATGCCGTGATCACTGCCAAATTTAACGGCGGTGCAGATTGGCGCTTCCGCGTTGTAGTCTTCGACACGCCAGTTCTGCTGAATACTACAGGAACGACGCAGAATTTCGCGATTCCGACTGACTTCCGCGGCGACAGCCTCGCCACGATGGAAGCCAAATACGCAAGCGGCGGCAATGCCGGTCCGCAGGATTGGACCTCGTTCAAGGAGTTCGGCTATGCCTTCTCCCCGTCCTATGCGTCCAACGAGATCGAGCTGCTTCCGGCGTTCTTCAATGAAGTTCGTGACGGCGAAGTCGTCCTGACGTTCCACTTCTGGAGCGGAGAGGTCATCACGTACACGATCACGAAGAACGGAAACAGTGTTGTCGGTGTCGCTTCCACCCAAGGCCCTGGACCTGGACCTGGACCTGGGCCCGGGCCTGGACCGAATGAAGATCTGTTGGTCCAGTACAGGGCCGCAGACACCAATGCTTCGGATAACCAGATCAAGCCGCATTTCAGCATCGTCAACAACGGAACAAGCGCTGTCGCGCTGAGCGATTTGACTTTGCGCTACTACTTCTCCAAGGATGGCTCGGCGGCTGTGAACACGTGGATCGACTGGGCTGCGGTCGGCGGTGCCAACATTAACCGGACCGTCACAGATACTTATGTGGAGCTAAGCTTCACGGCAGCTGCCGGCTCCATCCCTGCAGGCGGAAATTCCGGCGAAATCCAGCTCCGCATGGCGAAGAGCGACTGGTCCAATTTCGATGAAACCAACGATTACTCCTTCGACCCAACGAAAACCTCTCTTGCCGCTTGGGATCGGGTCACCCTGTACCGGAACGGCACGCTCGTCTGGGGCATTGAGCCTTAGACCCCTCCCCTCACCCACAAAGACCTTGAAGGGCCTGGCCCTTCGAGGTCTTTTCCTTGTCTTAGAATTTCGAACGCATGATGATTTCAGGTAAGGTTCTGTACGGCAACGTGCTGCTGCTTGCCTGCCCGATATCTGCTGAAAAAGTGACAAGAGCCGTGACAGTAGTGAAACGGAGGCGAGCGGAAGGATGACCGTGCTGCCGGTTGTACCTGTAGCGGTCAATCAGAAAGCTGTCGCTCCATTGGAGATACAAAATTTTTGTACGAAAAAAATTACACATCCTCTCGTTCAACTAGTTTTACAACAATATTTGAAAGAAATATCGTATAAAAGCCCCCCGTTTTTTGATGACACTCCTTCATTTTGAACGAAAATACGTTCAACAATTGAGCATAAACGCAAAGTCAAACTGTTTTTAAGTGAAAATTCGTACAAACCCCGACCAATGTGCGGCAAAGAACCCGACAGGCAGCGGCAGGAGCATCAGGTCAAAGCTTGGTCAAACAATCGTCTGACTGTACGATGCACGCGAGTTATAAAAAGCCGAACAGTAGTATCCACAACTTCTAACATATGCTATTTTAGTGATAGATTCATGAATATGTAAATATTGTCCGCGGGGTGATGCAATGCTCAAAAGATTTGTGATTCTATTATTCGCTATTTTCTTATCAGCTTGTTCATCCTCAGGTATGGCTACGCCTACCGATTCCGCTATCATCGATGAACAAAAAGAAGTAATCGGAGAACTGCAAGCGCATATAAGCAAGCAGCAAAGAAGATTGCAAGAATATGAAGAAGCAATGCGTGAGTACGAAATGTTGAAAGAAAGAATTTTGCATTTGACGGAAATGAACGACTTTATCTATGAAACTGCTTGTGAAAAAAGCAACGGCGTAGCGATTTATATAGAAGGTGTACCCGAAAACCAGGATAAACAACTCACTTACCTATTACGTGCCGCCATTGAGTTTTCCGATCACGAACAGCCTGCATTTTTATGGGACAATCGTGAAAAGGTTAACCAATTCTGCTCAGACGAATTTGACAAGGAGGAAAGTGTTTTGGGATGGAGCGGGTTCGATTCCAGATTTGGAAAAATAGACAATGAGAATCGCCAACTTACTTTTTACTTCAGCAGGGACGATGCTCTTCAACTGGCGTTTGGGAAGTATGCGCTGGCAGAATAGACAGATGGATGGATGCAAGAAATTCTCTCCTTTAGCCTCTTCTGTCTTCAAAGTTTATCTGATAATCATCCACTACCAGCCTGCCGTTCTCCTCTGCAAATATAAGCGTTTCACTTGTGCTGTAATAGGCCGGTTCGCTTGTTTGCGTCACATAAACAATCGTAGCTGTCCGATCATTCACTTCAATTGCATAGTCAACGACCCAAGGACTGGAATATCCGATATTGTAGTTCCAGTCTTCACCGCCGCGCACGATTTGCTCTTCTTCAAATTTACCCTTCGCTTTCATAGACATGATGTCGTAGCGCGGTTTTCCATCCCGCGATTGGAGCGCTTCTGCCCAAACTGCAGCAAGTTCTTTGAGCTGAGCTTCCCCATCATCAACTTCTCTGCTTTCATGAACGGTATTGATTGGGCCGGCAGTTTCCGAATTTCCCGCGGTGCATCCGCTTGCCAACAGGAGTGCGGCGACTGCTAATAAACAATAATGTCGTGCTGCTATCCGTAGTATGGTCAATTTCGTTCCCTCCATCTTTTCTGCATGCTGATCTACTGGTTTTTTGGGTCTAATACATTGTAGACGACATTGCATACTGTTGGGTTCATGATACAGCTTGGATACCAGGAACGCGGGCTTGGGCTTCGCCCCCTATATCCAAGCATGATTCATGAAACGCCGACGCGCTTCGGCAAGCGCCACGCGCAGACGATCATTGGCTGCCAGATACAAGCCGATCGCAATGATGATATTGTGATCACTCGGCTTTCCGGGATCATTCTGCACGAAATAGCGCTTAAACCCCGCCCCCATATTCGTATCTCGTATAGCGCCAGCCCAATGAGAAATCCCGCCTCAGCTGCTCTCTGTCGAACCGGTATAAGGGCAGTGAGGAGATGGCTTCCACCTTCTCGGGATAATAGATGGTCACCTAGTTGCGCCAATTGCCGGATGTGCTGGCTATGAACAGCTTCTCTTGAATCAGGGAACGGGTCTTGAGCATGGTGTAGTCACTTAAGCTTACATTGTAATTATACTCAAGCACATTGGTATCCATCAGAAGCCGGGTAGAGACAAGCTCGAACTTTTCTATACTGGAGTCCAGCTGAACGGTAAACAGCTCCATCTTGTTCAAGCTCGCATGAATCAATTCTTTTTCAATGACATCTACACTCTTCCTTGTAGAATAGTAGTTCAAGGATATGATGGGGATAAGCAGGATGAGGAGCATCAAGATAATTTTTGGGAAAATGTTCACCAGGACAGTAAGAGCAGCATAAGTGAATAGACCGGACTATCCGGTTGAATCTGTAGCGGTCGCCCATGTCCGTTAGAGCGCAAAAAGCGTTGCTTTGGATTTTCTAACGGTCGCTGATGTCCATTAGAGGCCAAAAATCATCGTTTTGGCCTGTCCATTCAAAGCTAATGGTCATCCGTTTCCGTTACAATGTCAAAAAACGCCCATACGCCTTGTAACGGGCATCCGTGTCCGTTAAAGTTACATTTCCAAACGGCTAAGTCAGCAGCAGTGGCTATCGGCAAGATCGAACCGCTAGTGGTCGCG
Source organism: Xylanibacillus composti (assembly GCF_018403685.1). NCBI lineage: Bacteria > Bacillati > Bacillota > Bacilli > Caryophanales > Paenibacillaceae > Xylanibacillus > Xylanibacillus composti. Next base: position 19,960 of record NZ_BOVK01000012.1, on the reverse strand, counting down.
CGTCATGCAGGGCAGGTAGAGGAGCTAAGTAGTGATCAGCAGTTGACATATTCCCCTGATCGGTTTTGCTGTCGAAACTGTTTGGATTGATATGACAGATCGTACGCTGTTCAATCAACGCTACCGCAGGATGCTATGCACGCATTAAAAAGGGATGAGACAATCGTCCCATCCCAGCACGCGAGCCAGACTTTTACAAATATGAATCGGTGTTAAGCAATGGAGGAATCAAGCTTCCATTCTGGACGATGCGGATGGCTCAATTGTTCTCGCTTCCGTCCTCCGGGCTGTAATCCAGATGCCGGACAGGACGAACAGCGCACCCGCCAGATGCCCCCAATGGAATGTCTCCTTCAAGAACAGATAAGACAGCAGGAGAGCAGAAATCGCGATGACTCCTGTGAAGACGGCGGAAGTGCTGGCCGGCACCTTAGACACGCCGTAGTACCAAAGAGCGAAGCCCACTACCGTCACGACAACCGCGTAATAGACGATGTACATCCAGTCCGCAGCTGTCGGCTGCGTGAAGTCGAATGACATGGCTTCATAGATGGCGAATGGCAGGAACATGACAAACCCCAGAACGGTGACGAGTGTGGCGATGGCCAGCGGTGACAGCCTGTAGGAGAGGACTTTGCCGAAAATGGTGAACAACGCTTCCCCGACGACAGCGGCCATAATGAGCAGCGTTCCGACCCAGGCAGGTACGCCCGGGACAATCTCCTGCGTATCCCCGCTTAGCAGATGAATCGCCGCAATGCCGAACACCGCGAACAGGATGCCTAGCCACTGCCGGCTCGACAATCTTTCCTTCAGGAAGAAGAAGGAGATGAGTGCAATCACCATCGGTGTAGTGCTGGTGATGATGCCGCTCTCGGTAGCCGTCGTATATTGCAGGCCGTACAGCAGGCATACGCTGAAGCCGAATACGCCGGTCAGCGATTGCAAGAACAGCACCCCCATATCCTTGCGTCCGACCTTCGGCAACCGCTTCTCCGCCAGATAGAGCAACGGCAGCAGCAAGGCTGAGGCCAGCCCGTACCGAAGTCCGGAAGCCAGATAGATCGGGAATGCCTCTACAATCCACTTCCCTACGACAAAGGAACTTCCGACCGTGGTCATCGCAACGATCATCGCCAGATAAGCTTTCATATGGTTGTTCATCCATTCCTCCCCCTTCTTCCGCTGTCCCTCTATGTGCCAACGAGGGCCGGTTCCACCACTTCTGGCAGCACGTCGCCAATCCTTGCGATGTTCGGGGCGTCCAAGCCTCCGAACGCATTGCGCGTATCCAGGATCAGAACGCCAGAATCCGCGATATTCGGCAAATCATAGACGGAATGTGCCGTAAGCAGCACGATCAGATCGTAACAGCCCAATTCCGCATAATGGATCGTCTTCTGCCACTCTGTGCGCTCCTCACTCTCGTCCGGCCATCCATCACAGTATGGATCGTTCACGGTCAGCCGAGCCCCCTTGCCCTTCAGCAGTTCATACACGTCCAGGCTCGGGGACTCCCGCAAATCGCTGACATCCGGCTTGTAGGCCATGCCCAGCAGCAGGATGCTCGAGCCCTTGATGCTCTTGCCATGGGTATTGAGCAGTTCGGCGATCTTGTTCACGATGTAGCGGGGCATATTGCGATTGAGATCCTGGGACAGCTCAATGAAGCGGCTGAAGAAATTTTCGCCCTTGGCCTTCCAGGACAAGTACATCGGATCAAGCGGGATGCAATGACCGCCCAGTCCCGGTCCGGGATAGAAGGGCATGAAACCGAAGGGCTTGGTGGAAGCCGCTTGAATGACCTCCCAGACATTAATGCCAAGCGCATCGCACAGGAGCGCCATCTCATTCACAAAAGCGATGTTGACGCTGCGAAACGTATTCTCGAGCAGCTTCGACATTTCTGCAACCTTCGGACTGGACACCAGAAACGTACGGTCGACAATGAAGCGATAGAGCGCATCGGCCAGCGCTACGCATTGCGGCGTCACGCCGCCGATCACCTTCGGCGTATTTCGAATCGTATATGTTTTGTTGCCGGGATCTACGCGCTCCGGCGAATAACACAGATGATAATCGCTGCCGGCATACAGGCCGTTCTTCGCCAGCACATCGCCAATCAGCTCCTCGGTTGTCCCCGGATATGTCGTGCTCTCCAGTACGACAAGCGTGCCCGGGCGCAAATAGGCTTGCAGCTCGATCACGACAGCCTTCACGTAAGACAGGTCAGGCTCCTGATTCTTGTTCAGCGGTGTCGGCACGCAGATGCAGATTACATCGAGGCTGCCGATCGCTGCGAATTCTGTCGTAGCCTGGAATAGCCCGGCAGCCGCAACCTCGCGAATCCCCTCTTCGGGAACATCTTGAATGTAGGAGAACCCGCGGTTCAGCTTGTCGACTTTGCCCGGATCACGATCAATGCCCACCACTGTGAATCCGCTTTGCGCAAAAGCGATGCCGAGCGGGAGACCAACGTAGCCCAATCCGACAATGCCCACCATCGCCTGCTTTGTTCTTATTTTATCACCGAGCTCCATTATTTCCCACCCCCTCTTCCATAAAAATCTCATACCCGCGTCTAAGCTGCGCTATCGCCTCATCCAACGCAGCGCGTACAGCTGCTTCCTCCACTTCTGAAACCTGACAGCCCAACAGCCATACGTGTCGTGTCTCCCCGGTGATCTTCTGCGCTTCGCCGTCCCGGTAGCTGAATTGGGACAACACCTTCTCGTCGTCTGCCAGCACCAATACGCCTTCAGCCAGCGCTTCCATCTGCCCACTGCCGAGCGGCTGGAACGGTTCGCCGCCGCTGGTGAAGGCTAGGCGAATCGGACCCTTTACACACGCCGCATCGAAGATACCAAGGGGAATCCGGCCTTTCACTGCCGCCACGTTGACCGCATCCACAATCGGGTGAACCGTTGGAATTCGCGTCAACGCTTCCTTGATCAGGAAGCGTTGGATCAAATTTTGCACAGATGGCGGCGTTTGATTGGGGTTGAATCCGATCTGTCGATAGAACTGCCGATACGCTGCGATGTGCGCATCCTCGGCGACTTCTCCTTTGCTCTTGCCGCGCCACCTCTCATGAAGGCTCTTCCATTCCTCTTCGAAGGACAACGCACGCAGCTTGTCCGGAACCGGCTCCAGCTGCAACACCGCGCCCATCACCTTCACGCCGGTCAGCTTTTGTTCTGCTTCACGGGACATGGGTATTGTCTGGATCATCATTTCCCTCCTTCTTGGCTTCCTCAACTTGCTTACAAGCATCCTCTTCGCCGCTGCCTATCCTGATTCTTGTGCCCCGAAGCGAATCCCTGCTTCTACCGTCAGGCCCAAATCATCGGCAGTCAGCGTCTCTTCGACCGCGATCAGAATGTTATAGTGGTTCGGATAATGACATTCGTCAAAGCCCAGCACCGTGCCAATCACTTGCCCGGCGATCTCTACCGGGTCTCCCCGTTCGATGATGCCGCCGCAACACATCTCGGCAAATCCCAGAAATCCGACCCGATCGATTGGATCGCCGCTTCCCGCCTCCCGGTGGGTGGTGGTCACAATCTCGTGGATTTCCCCGCTGCGCACACAGCGCGTCTCGTGCTCGATCAGCCGCATCCCCCGGTGTTCTTGCTTGTGGAAGAGCAGCTTGACGAAGCGAGCTTCCACGGTTCGTTTCACTGCCGGACTCATGCGCTAACCGCTTCCGCCCTGTACGTATCATGCACGAGACGAACCGCGTCATAGCCGTCTTCGCCGTGACAGCCGCCCATTGCGATATTCGCCGCGAAATCATGAAGGATCGCCTCGTATTCGTGATACAGCGACGACTTGAATGCCGTGAACCCGGCCAGCATGTCAATCGCGATCTCACGGCCGTCCTTCAACACAATATGCACGTCTTTCTTCTCCCCGTAGGGATAATTCCAATCGAGATGCACCTCTGCGGGGATGCCTGTATCGGATTCCAGCCGGATGCGCGCTTCGAGATCGACGTTCCGCTCGTTGCGGACAATATCGGCTGAGCGGACGGTCAGATGCCCTAGGAAGTAGGCCAATGTATCGAAGACGTTCGGCCCGTTGTCCGCAACGCAACCGCCACCGCATCGTTCAGGCTGCAGGTACCACTTGTCTTCCCCGGCATGCTCTTCGATCTTCTCCAGATAGCTGGCCCGAACAGAGACGATTTCGTCATGAGAAGTCACAGCTTCCAACGCTTGCACGAAATGCATATTGTAACGGCGATGGAATGCGGTAAATAGGGTAATGCCCGTCTTCCGCGAGAGGGCAACCAGTTCCCCCGCTTCCCGCAAAGTCAGCGTCATCGGTTTCTCGCAGCACACATGCTTGCCTGCCAGCAAGGCATCCATGCAGATAGCGTAATGCTTGTCATTCGGAACATTGACGATCACCGCATCGATATCGGCCTGGCGAAGCAGCTCGTGATAATCTGTAAAGCAAGGCGTCCCCGATTCAGCGAACGGCTTCATTCGCTCCTCGTTCAAATCGCACACAGCGGCCAGCTCCGGCGTATCCGGCCGGTTCTGCATGGCATGCACATAATATTTCGAAATAACTCCCATCCCGATCATTCCCACACGAAGGGTCATGACTGCACAACCTCCCTTGTCATTGGCAATTCGTTGAGCCCCAGTCGCTTGGCAAGCGAAGCCAACTGCTCAAATACCGCTCCATCGAGTTGGACCTGATTACCGTCCCGCCTCCCCATGGCTTCCAGATAACCCGGGTATACGACCTGTGTGGCCGGTGCGGCTGCCGGGCAATTCAGCAGCGTCTGAAGCATGCTGTCCATGCGTGTCCGGAATTCAGCTTGCGGGCAGAACGCTTCTACATGCAGGGCTAAGAAGAAGTGACCGATATTTTGGTCTTCCTTCGCCTGCTGCTGCCCCTCCGGCCGAAGCAGCATGGGATCAGGACCGACATTGGCGCCTGACAAAATCCCGCAGAAAATATCGACCATCAAGCCCAGACCGTATCCCTTCGCTCCCCCCGTCTCCAAGGCTCCACCAAGCATCTGCAGATGGCCGGTTCCTTCGTCATAGGCGCGGGGATCCGTCACCGGCTGGCCTTCATCGTCAATCAGCCAGCCTTCCGGGATGGCTTCCCCCCGGCGTTGGGCAGCGCGAATCTTGCCTGTAGCCACCACGGTCGTGCTCATGTCGAGGACGAACGGCGGCAATTGTCCAGCAGGCGCACTGACGGCGATCGGATTGGTGCCGATCATGTTCACGCTGCCTCCCAGCGGCCGGGCAATCGTCTGCGAGCCGAGATTGGTCATTGCCATGCCGATCATGCCCGCGTCCTGCGCTTGCTGGGTATAGTACCCGGCGCTGCCGAAGTGCGAGCTGCGTCTGACGACCACACAGCCGATCCCCGTCTGCCGCGCCTTCTCCATGGCAAGCTCCATAGCTCTCGCACCCGCAACCAGGCCCAAGCCGTCGTTCGCATCGAGTACGGCCGTGGCCGGGGTCTCCGCAACGATGGCCGGAGCCGCCAGCGGATCAACCCGGCCATCCTGCAGGCGCGCTACATAGATCCGCTCCAAATTAGCGACGCCGTGCGTATCGAACCCGTTTTCATCGGCGTAGCACAGCACTTCCGCAGCAGTGCGGCTCTGCGGCTCCGGTACACCGCAAGACTGGAAGACTGCTTGGACAAATCGGCGCAAGTCTGCACGCTGCACGCGTACAGATGGATGCTCCCTCATGCCTTCATCACCTCTTCTTGTTTGTTGGACTGCTCCTTCCCCAGCGCAATCAGCAGATCGCGAATGGAGCGGGCGTACGTTTCCAGCTCGGACCTGGTTATAAACTCGCCGTCTGCATGGGCACGGTTGCCGGCAAGGCTTCCCGGTCCGTATACGATCGTATAGACATCGGGACGTTGCGCCCACATCGCATCACAGGTGAAGGTCTCGGCTTGAAGCTCGTCCGGGCAACGCTTCAGACCGATGCGGCTCAGGAACGCCTCCATGTCTGCATCTCGGTTCGCGAGCACGGGGAGTCCTTGCTTCACCCAGACGAGCCGACAGATCTGTCCGGCTTCCCGTGCGGTAAGCGCCGCGGCCGGAACGGATGCGAATGCTGCCGCGAAGCCGCGAAGCGCCGCTGCGAATGCTTCGTCCAGCCAACGACGGATATTCCGTCCGCTCTCTTCCGAAGCGTAGGCGAAGTTGAACAGCAATTGGCCGCTCCCATACACTTTGTTGTGCATGCGGCCTGTATGGAGCCCCGCCAGACAGATCTTGCTTCCTTCCGCCGTGAAGCGTTCCGGCCAGTCTCTCGCCAGCTGCTGGGCCAAATAGCCGAGGAGCAGGCTGCTGTTGTGGCCTTGATGCGGCGCATCATCGGTAGCATCCTGGCCGCTAACTTCAATCCGGGCCGTCATCGAGGTAGTGGAACGGTCGAAGTACAGGCCGTTGGAAGGCTCGGCGAATACATTCAAGCGCCCCAGCCAACCGCGCTCCGCCAGCAATTTCGTGCCGTAGACCCCCATTGCCCCTCCTTCTTCCCCGGATACGCACTGGATCAAGATCGAGAGCCTGTCCAGCAGATCCGGCTGTTCCTTCAAGGCCGCTTGTATGCCTGCCAATACGGCGACCCCGGGCCCCTTCATATCCACAGCCCCGCGGCCGACGAAGCGTTCCCCGTCGAAGCTTGCGGGGAAGACGCCATCGACGGTATCCATATGGAAATTGAACATGACCGTCTCTTCCAGCGGACGCTGCCGGCCAAAGCGCAGCACCATATTAGGCTGGCTCTCCCAGAAGGCTTCCTCCAGCCGTTCCGCACATTCCCGAACGGACAACGGAACGTCGGGCGAGCGGACATCATGCGGATCAGGAGAGGCATGTTCAGCGATCACGCATCGTTCCCTATCGAGCGCATATGCGGCATACATTTCTTGTGCCCGGGCAATCTCGGAGGGGCGCCCCGTTTCCATAGGTGAAATCGTGTTTAGACGAAGCAAGGCAAGCAATAGCTCGGCATGCTCATCCGTAAACAGCTGTTCAGCCAACTTGCGCCCCCCCTTCCTTCAGGGAGCACCGTACATCCTCCAGCAATTGCTCGAGACAGCGTCCGTAGGTCACATAAGCCTGCCCCATGGCCTGCCCATCGCCGGACTTATGCAGATGCGGAATCAAGTGGAGATGCGGCTCGATAGCCCATATGCCCCGGTAATCGTGCTCGATCAGCCATTGCACACACGCCCGAACACTAGCGTGTCCTTCTCCGGGCAGCGTATAGACCGCTTCCCCGTCGAGCAGCCGCCCATCCTTGATATGCACATGCTCCACGTAAGGCCATACCTGCTGCAGGAACGCCAGGGCGTCATACTTGTAGGCGATGCCATTGCCCGTATCGAACAGCAGCCGAAAGGCGGGGGTGTTCAACTCTCGCAGCAAGTAGAGCGTATGATCCGGAGAGACCCCGCCCCAGCCGGAGCAGTTCTCATGCAGCAATACGATCCCCGCCGCGTGCGCCAGTTCCGTCAAGTGATGAAGACGCTCCACAGCCCGGTCGCGCCATTCCAGTTCCGGCAAGCCGTCGTTCGGGTAGGACATAATCCTCACATATCGTGCGCCAAGCTCCAGCATGCGGTCGGCTACGCGCTTCAGCTCCTCCATGTCCTGCTTGAACGGCGCTGTAATCGGACGCTCCCAATTGGCGATCCGGGAGGCGACAGCGGTCACGCGCATCCCGGCGGAGTCCAACTGGCTGCGTACCTGCTGAAACAGGGGCTCTTCCCAATCCGCCAGCGCCTGCCCTTCCACCGAGCGCAGCTCCATCTCCTGCCAGCCCAACGCCTGATGGGCCTCGATCTGCTGTGTAATCGTCGGTCCGGCTTCATCGCTGAGGCCGGACATTACCATGTGCTGCGGTTCAAGCATGGAGCTTCACCGCTTCCTCGAACTTCAGCACTGTCTCAATCACATGCTCCACATGCGCATCCGGCATCTCGGCGTACAACGGCAACGCCAGCGCCTTCCCGGGAATGGCCTCCGCATGCGGGAAATCCCCCGGCTTGTGGCCCAAATAAGCGAAGGCCGACTGGAGAGGAAGCGCCCTCGGGTAATACACCTGTGTTTCAATCTCCCGCGCGGCCAGGTACTCCCGCAATTGATCCCGGTATTCCGCCTGCAATACATACGTATAGTAGACGCGCTCATAGGCCGCATCTTTCACGACTTGAACATGCGGGGCCAGCGGAGCGAAGGCTTCATCATACCGCATGCCGATTTGGCGGCGGCGTTCCAGCAGGCTGTCGAACCGCTTCAGCTTGTGTACCAAATACGCGGCCACCGTTTCATCCATGCGGTGATTGTAGCCGGTGTAATGGTGCAGGAAGCGGGTAATTCCGTCCTGTCCGTGGTTGCGGAGCATCCGGCATAGACGCCCCAGCTCGTCATCGTCGGTGACGATCACGGCGCCGTCTCCGATGCCGCCAAGCGGCTTCGCCGGGAAGAACGAATAGAGCCCCGCATCGCCATGCATGCCAGCCGGCTTGCCTTGCATTCGCGCGCCCAGCATGACCGCGCTGTCCTCCAGCACTAGCAGACCGTTGCGCTTGGCCACCTCGTTAATTGCAGCCATATCCGCCATAACGGAGAAGAGATGTGTCGGGATGACCACCTTGCTCTTGGGGGTCACGCGCGCTTCCAGATCCGCCGGGTCCATCATCCCCGTCAGCGGATCGACATCGACGAAGACGGGACGCGCCCCGAGCAAGGCAATCGTGCTCGCCGTCGAAATGAAGGAGAACGCCGGGGTGAGCACGTCAACGCCGGGACCTACGCCCATCGCGCGCAGGATGAGGGTCAAGGCTGCCGTTCCATTGGCCGTCGCGATCGCATGCTTGGCCCCCGTATAAGCTCGAATGTTGTCTTCCAATTCCGCCGCATGCTCCTTCAAGATGAACTGATCGGATGTCCCGACCTGATAGACGATCTCCTTGATCTTCTCCCGATCTTCCTTATACCGGGCTGCATAGTTGAAAAATGGAACCTTCATCCTTCACCCCCGCTTTCGTAGAACTTGCGAATCGCTTCGCATACAGCGCGCACGTCCGCTTCCTGCAAGTCCGGGTACATCGGCAGTCCGACTGTGCGCGAGCAGGCGTGCTCCGCATGCGGCATGCTGCCGGGCTCATAGCCCAGATGGGAGAAGCAAGGCTGCAAGTGCAAGGGAATCGGATAATACGTTTCCGTGCCGATGCCCTGCTCCGACAAGTATTCCACCAGCTCGTCGCGCTGTTCCGCCTCGATCAGATACACATAATAGACCGGGTTGGCCGCTTCCTCGCGGACGCGAATGTGCGGCGTCTGAACCTGCGGCAGATCGGCCAGCAGCCGATCATACAGGGTGGCCCAATGCGAGCGCTTGGCAATTTCGCTTGGCAGATACTGCAGACGCGCCAGCAGCACGGCAGCCTGAATATCATCCATGCGGCTGTTGGTCCCGACCAGATGATGCACGTACGGCTCATCCTCTTCCTGCCCATGCAAGCGCAGCAGGCGCGCGCGGGCAGCCAGATCGTCCCGATTCGTCAGGATGAGACCGGCGTCTCCGATTGCGCCCAACGTCTTCGTCGGGAAGAAGGAGATCACGCCTGCCTGGCCGACTATTCCCGCATGCTTGCCTTCATGGAACATGGAAATCGCCTCCGCGCTGTCTTCCAGCACCAGGAGACCGTGCTTCTCAGCAATCTCGCAGATCGCCTTCATATCTGCCATCTGGGTGAACAGGTGCACCGGCATGATCGCCTTGGTGCGTGCGGTAACCTTATCCTCCAGCTCATCCGGCTTCAGCATATACGTCACTGGGTCGATGTCGCAGAACACGGGAACCGCGCCGGCATGAACAATGCTTGAAGCCGAGGCGAAGAACGTGAAGCTCGGCACGATCACTTCATCGCCGGGACCAATGCCCGCGGCCTTGAGCATAATGACCAGCGCCTCCGTTGCATTGCCGACGGCAATGGCGTGCTTCGCTCCGGTGAAGGTCTCCATCGCTCTCTCCAGCTCTTTGACAACCGGGCCGTTCGTGAACAAGCCCTGATCCAAAATTTGATCCAACTTGGCCGCAATCAGCGGCCACTGCCTCTTGAATGACACAGCGCCGGTATAAAAGGGCACCTTCATGTCATCACCTCCCGTATGGAATCTTCCTCCAGCATTAACCCGCATAGTGACTTGGCTTGGCAGATCGCACTGACCACACGCGCATTGAAGGCCAAGTCGCTGACGGGCTTGCTGCTGCGTCCGTCATAATAGTTGTAATACTGCATGAACACCGCACTCAACGTGTCGTCATACATCACCTTCTCCTCTAGCAGCCTTCCGTCCGCACCGTAAGTCTTCATCCAGGAAAAACTGTCGTCCTGGCTGCTGGGATAATAGCCAATGACCCGGTGCCTGTCGAAGTACAGTTCGATCCGGCGCTTGCGAATCGGCGCCTCCAGATTGGAATGCAGCTCCGAGGTCAGCCGTCTGTGGTGCAGCATGGACATGCGGGCCCGTCCCATATGCGGGAAGATGCGCCCGTCAATGCGCATGTCGGCCGATTCCGCCGAAACGACCTCGATCTCCGTCCCCCCCAGGAACAGCGCGAGTGCGGCAAGATGGGGAATCTCCACATCAAAGGCATTCTCATGGCTCGGGTTGGCAATGGTCCGCGATAGTCTCGGTTTGTCCTGTTCCGCCTTGATATGACGCAGCGGTCCGTATACGCCGGATTGAATCAAGGCGTGCAGCCGCTCCGTCAACGTGCTCGACAGCCAGTTGGCCACGACAAGCAAATCGATGGCGTACCGCTCCTGTATGAGCCTGATTCTGTCCAGCTGCGTCATGGTCGTGGTCAGCGGCTTCTCCATGATGATGCGGGTATACCCATGCTCCGCCGCCTCGCTCAGCATAGCCTCATGCAGTTCGGGAGGGGTACAGATGTGCACCACCGTGTGGTCCGGATCAAACCCGGCGACCTCGTTCAGGCTGGAGAAAAACACCAGATTCGGTTCTTCCCTGTCGCGCGAATCGGCCTTCGGATCGACCACCCCCACGGTCTGGTTGAACAGCTGCCCCGTCACATCGTCCGCATAAGCTCGGCGCAAGCAATGCCAATGCAAACCGCGGCCTGCTCTGCCAAATCCGATGATCAGCGTTTTTTGCATAGTCAGCCACCCCTCTGTTGCGGTGCATATTCGGCAGCAGCGCACAGACGAACGCGTTCGATGAATGCCTGAATCCGCTGCGGGTCCTTCACGCCTGCCGTCTCCACGCCGCTGCTGACATCGACTGCATATGGCCGAATCTGACGAATGGCCTCCTCGACATTGCCCGGATGCAGGCCGCCAGCGAGGATAATCGGGGCCCGCTTGGCTGCATGAACGGCGTACTCCCAGGAGAACGTCCGGCCCGTCCCACCAGAAGCCCCTTCCACGTAGGCATCCAGCAGAATCCCCCGGGTGCAAGACAGATAAGTGTCAATCGCCTCCACATCTTGGGGGCCGCGCACCGCAATCGTCTTGATGACCGGACGAGCGGCTTGCGCACAATAGTCCGGAGACTCGGTTCCGTGCAATTGCAGCAAATCCAGGCGGCAATACGCGGCAATCTCGTTCAGGCGCGCCAGCCCTTCATTGACGAATACGCCTACCGTCGTCACGTAAGGGGGCAGTTGCTCGACAATAGTTCGCACCTGTTCCGGCGAAACTTGACGCCGTCCTTCCGCGAACACAAACCCGACCGCATCCGCCCCTGCATCGACAGCGGCCCGCGTCATTGTCCAATCGGTCAGCCCGCAGATCTTGACTCGAATCATTAGTTCCCTCCTCGCATCGTCTACTTCTTAACGTTGAGTGATCGGCTTGGTCGCGTTCTTCAGCCTCTGCATATATGACCGTACTTCGCCCTCCAGCTGGTCCGGCGCCGCCTGTTGAATGACGCGAATCAGCGCACTGCCGACGATAGCGCCATCTGCATGACGGCTAATCTCCCTTACATGCTCTTCTGAGGAAATGCCGAAGCCTACACAGAGCGGCAGATCGGTCGCCGCGCGTGCCTGCTTCAAGAATGCGGGCAGCTCCTGCGGCAGCTTCTCCCGTTCCCCTGTAACCCCGTTCACCGAAATGCAATACAGAAAGCCCGAGCCTTTGCTCATCGTAGCGGCGGCCCGCTGCTCACTGGTCGTCGGTGCGAGGAAGAAGATCAGATCAAGCGCATGCGGACGGAAGATCTCTACCCAAGGGTCCGCCATCGTGGACGGCAGGTCCGGGATAATCAACCCATCCACACCGGCTTCAACCGCATCCGCAGCGAACCGCTCCAAACCATAGGCCAGAAAGGAATTGCAATAGCCCATCAGGATGAAAGGCAGCTCGGGATACGACGGACGGAGCCTGGCCACCATCTCGATGCAGGCGCGAAGCGTCGTTCCGTTGGCCAAAGCCTGTGTGCTTGCATCCTGAATGACGCGGCCATCGGCAAGCGGATCGCCGAACGGTACGCCCAGCTCCACCAAGTCTGCGCCCGACTCGCATAGGGTGCGGATCAGGCTCTCGGACGTTTCTGCAGCAGGAAAGCCTACCGGAATGTAGGGAATGAGGGCGCTTTCCCCCTGCTCCCGCAAGCGGGCAAAGGTGCGTTGAATACGATTCATGAAACGGATGCCTCCTTCTCCTTCAGTCGAGCCAGCGCCTCTATCGCTTGGCTCAAATCCTTGTCTCCCCGCCCGGACAAGTTGACGACCAGAATTTGTCCCTCGTCCATCGTTGCAGCAACCTGCAACGCATAGGCAACGGCATGGGAGGATTCCAGAGCGGGCAGGATTCCTTCCTTGTGACAAAGATACTCGAATGCATGCAGCGCTTCGTGATCTTGAATAAACGTATATTCGACGCGTCCGATATCCTTCAGATAACTGTGCTGCGGCCCCACGCCAGGGTAATCCAGGCCAGGCGCAATCGAATGGGATTTGCCGATTTGCCCATCGCTGTTTTGCAGAATATAAGTGTGTGCGCCCTGGAAGATGCCCGGCCGTCCCTTGATCAACGGTCCGGCATACTTATCTGTATCGAAGCCTTTCCCGGCTGCCTGCACGCCAATCAACCTGACTTCCTCGTCCTCCAGGAAGGGACTGAACATCCCGATTGCATTGCTTCCTCCTCCTACGCAAGCGACGATGCAGTCAGGCAGGCGCCCCTCCTGCTCGAGAATTTGCTCTCTGGTCTCCAAGCCGATCACCGACTGGAAATCATGCACGATGTTCGGGAACGGATGGGGGCCGACCGCCGAACCAAGCAAATAATGCGTGTCATTCACGTTCGTGATCCAATCGCGAATCGCTTCGCTGATCGCGTCCTTCAGCGTCTTCTGCCCGGTATGGACGAGATGCAGCTCGGCGCCGTGCAGCTTCATGCGCTGTACGTTGGGCGCTTGCCTCTCCGCATCGACCGCTCCCATATAAATCACGCAATCAAGCCCTAGCAGACTGCAAGCGGTCGCCACTGCCACCCCATGCTGGCCCGCCCCTGTTTCCGCCACGACCCGCTGCTTGCCCATTCGCTTGGCCAGCAGCGCTTGCGCCAGCGCATTGTTGATCTTGTGCGCCCCTGTATGCGTCAAATCCTCGCGCTTCAGATATATTTTCGGCCGTCCGATCTCTGCGCTTATCGCATGGAGCGGTGTGAGCGGGGTCGGGCGTCCGACGAAATCCTTCAGCAGCTTGGCCAGCTCCGCCCTGAAATCCGGATCATCCTTCACCTTCAGATACTCGCGCTCCAGCTCCTCCAAATTGCCGATCAACGTTTCAGCGACGTAAGCGCCGCCGTATTTCCCATAAAATCCTTCCATTCCAGCTGCTTCCCTCCTATACTTGGGTCCCCATATACGAATACGCAAATTCGCGCACGCGAGCCGGGACATCCTGCGCCTTCAGAATCGCTTCGCCTACCAACATCGCATCGAATCCCAACGCCTCCGCCTTCCGCGCATCGGCACCGCAGGTCAATCCGCTCTCGCTAACCGTCACAACGCCTTCCGGCAGCACACGACGGATGTCCTCCGAACGCGCCAAATCCACCTCGAAGGACTGCAGGTCACGGTTATTGATCCCGACAATCCGCGCCCCTGCCGTAACAGCACGCTCGGCTTCCTCGGCGGTAAAGCATTCCACGAGCGCCTGCATGCCCAAATCATGCGCCGTCTCGATCATCTCCGGCAGCCTGTCCGGTTCGATCGCCCGCACAATCATGAGGACCGCATCAGCGCCGACAGCTCGCGCCTCGTAAATCTGGTAAGGATCGATGATAAACTCCTTATACATGACCGGCACCTGAACCTGTGAATCATTGGCGATGCGCTCCACAACATGCGCCCCCCCGCCGAAATACTTCACGTCCGCCAATACGGAGATCGCTCTCGCTCCATACTTCGCATACATGCGTGCCAGCGACAACGCATCGAAGTCGGTCCGCAGCTCGCCTTTGGATGGGGACTTGCGCTTCACCTCAGCAATCAATGAAATACCCGGCTTCTTCAGCGCGCCGTAGAAATCGCGGGGCATTCGCGCACTCGCGATTTTTTCCTTGATTTCCTTCAAAGGGACAAGGCTTTGCTTTTCCTTCACCTCCTGCACCTTATGGGATAAAATCTCATCGAGCATAAACATCACGCTTCTCTCCTTTCGGCGTTCGACCGGAACGGTTGACCAGTTCCGCCAACTTGGACTTCGCCGCACCCGAGTCAATGGTGTCAGCTGCGATGTGCAACCCTTCTTTCAGATCAACAGCTATTCCCGAGATGACGAGAGCCGCGCCTGCATTCAGACACACGATGTCTCGCACAGGTCCTCTCTCACCACCGAACAAGGCGGCAAGCATGTCGCGATTATAGGAAGCATCACCTCCCTTAATGTCGTCGTGGGCGGCATAGCTTAGCCCCAACGACTCCGGTTCTATCAGCGAAGTTGTCAGCGCACCGGCCCGAATCTCATACACTTCGGTTGGCGCGCTCAGAGAGATTTCATCCATACCGTCCAAGCCGTGTACAACCATGGCATGCTCGGTGCCCGACTGGAGCAAGATCTCTGCGTAGAGAGGTGCAAGCTCGCGATGGGATACGCCAAGCAATTGCCGTCTGGGCCTTACCGGATTGCCCAGCGGACCCAACAAATTCAATGCAGTGCGTATCCCCAGTTCGCGCCGCAATGGAGCGAGATTGCGCAGTGCCGGGTGAAACTGCGGGGTGAATAAGAAGGCGAATCCGCATTCTGACAGCCATCGTCCAACCTCATCGGGCGTCAGTTCGATGCGCACGCCTGCGGCTTCCAGCAAATCCGCGCTTCCGCAAGAGCTGCTCGATGAACGGTTCCCGCATTTGGCAACCTTGGCCCCGGCTGCGCTGGCGACCAGTGCTGCCGCGGTCGAGGTATTGAAGGAGCCAATGCCATCCCCGCCTGTGCCACAAATATCCACTACATTCTCCGATACGTACACACGCACCATGTTCTCCCGCATCACATGGAGCATCCCGAGAATCTCCTCGCGCTTCTCTCCCTTCGCCGCCAGCGCAGCCAGGAAAGCGCCGATCTGAGCGTCTGTCCAGGTTCGATTGAGTATCTTCTCCATACAATCAACCGCTTCTTGCAAAGTCAGCGTCTGCTGATCTATTAGCTTTTGCATGATTCGTTTGAACAAGTGGCCCCTCCCTCTCCCCATTTATTCCTATCGGCTTACTCAGAATTATGAGGTTATTAATAGTATATTTAGGAAAATATGTACTACAAGTGAATAAAAAACCACTCCGAAGCATTTAGGAAACGATCGGAATGGATTTCCCCAGCTCCCGGTAACCAGTCTACACTGGCATCTGTTCAAAATGCCTTAGACCATGGCTTTGCAGTCCCTATGTTTCCATAGGTTTGCCTTGTCAACAAGAACATATGTTATCCTTTGCTATATTTGCATTATATTTCATGACCTGTCTGCCGTCTACCGTAAACCATGACTGCTTTTGTCGAATTCCATTATTCCTTTTTAAACACCCGATAGCAGGGTATGGCTTCGCCAACTTGATTTTTCTGAATATTCACTCTAGTTTGTTGTCATCCATACTACTATGACGGACGTCCGTCCGTAAATAGCTTGAAGCCAAATATGGAAAAATAAGCAGAAAGTCTCGGGACCGTCTCCCCTTCCTACCTTTATAAGCTAGTACTAGAAGGCGATTGACGGCACAAGCAGCAAACTGCCTATCCTGCATCTGCGTGCATTCAATAAGCTACGTGTTATATACGGAATGGCAAGCTATTCTGGAACATCTGCTGTTACATTTATGCTTTGACTGTCCATCGACACACCGTCGATCCCTAGAGCTTGAACATAAATACGATTGTGAAGCTTCCGATCACCGAAATCCCATCTCAAGGACCATCCATCACTAGCATCTTGGTCATAACCCATGAGTGTCCTTTCGCCCCAAGCTTCTGTCCCGGTCGGTACTAGCCAAAAAAGAACTGTATCTGTGTTTTTGGCTTCAACATGAATGGTTAAGGATGTAGCCTCTTCCGGCACTACCCACCATCCTGATTTCTCTTGTAAATCTAGAAAAACATTAGTAATCGAAGCACGGGGCATATGTTCCGCATCATGATAGGTCTCGGTTGTTTGACTAGTCGAACATGCGGACAAAATGAATAGTAAAAGAAGTGCAAAGCAAGAATAAGTTGATTTCTTCATATACCCTCCGAAAAAAATTTATCACAATAAGATTTTTTTTGACCTATCCACACCAGCTAATTACTGCGCCATTCGGTTGAAGGAGCTTGCCAATTCGATGCATGGGCTCATTCTTCACTGTCAGCATGATGGCAGGGTTTAAGGTCAGGGAGTAGACAACCGTATGCGGCGTACCAAAGTAATCTTAGAGAATAATTGAATGATCAATATTAGAATTATGATCAGCAGACAATACTCGGTCCCCTTATTCGCCTAAGGGCTCAGCTCGCTCTCCAACACGCGCGAAGTTGACTTCCACTTTTTCCTCTTGCGAGGACTTTTTGATTGACGCGGCAGGTTCACTTCATGGTATGGCCTGGGACGGCTCGCCATATTTATGACAGGTACTTTCGTCGATACACTTTTATGTACAGATTCCGCCATGCGCAAGTATCCAAGCTAAATGGGGAAATTAGCTCCTATCGCTATAGGACTTTCAACGGCTAGAAGATGTGTGCCCCTGTGCACGCAGCGTATAAAAGGGCCGGGAATCCTTATGCAATGGATTTCCCGGCTCCTATTGGGTGTTATAAAAGCTGCTACGATGTTTTAAATACATTAATTGTGCAGGTAAGGATGCTGTGGAGTGATGCATTGACGTTCTGGTAGTCTGGGGAACACAGGGAGTCAGAGAGTGCAGATCAGATTCATGCCAGAACCGTAATTACATTCAAGAGAATTACTGCCAATGAGTACCAGAATAACTTACACCATTTCTTTTGTATTCGTAATCAGCACCAAGTTCCTGGCTTGAAGCCCAAACATTCGCTGTTCCACTCTCATCAAATTCCGTAACAGATATGGTTTCGACTAAAGGGCCACTATAATCGTAAGTTGCCGTAAAAAGTGAGCCGCCATAGACAATACCAATCACATTAACTCTTAATCTATTTTTCACCTTCGCATCTGTAATCCCCGATACACCTGGCATAGGACCAATTACAGAACCACTTTCAGCGGTAACACTAAAAGATAAGGGTGAAACACACATTGTTCCAGAACCAATAGTAGTTATCATAACTTCATTTCTGTGTATAGAATTGAAATCGGCAGAGAAATTATTACAACTAGCCATTGCCGAGAATGCAGAAGATCCCCCCTCATCCTGAACTCTAGTGTAAGTTCTGCCTTGTTGCTCCATGTATCGTATCAACTCTTCGACCTCAATGCCATCTCCATAATATTGGGTTTTTATAGTCAACACATCTTCGCCATTCTCAATAACCTGGACAGTTTCATTAACTACATCGAACTTAAAGTCATCGTTCACATTTGCTGCGGATACCATACTTATTTGATGAAGAAAGAGTGCTAAGACCAACACGACACTTAAAAAACTTTTTCTAGCGACCATATTAGTTCCCTCCGTAAATCAATGGATTCAGTATGCGCATACAATTTATTTATAACATACCAAAAATAGCATTTCAAGCCAAAGAGTGAAAATTTTGAAATATAGATTACATTACTTATTTTCCTTTTGTTTATCTTCTAGTTAGGATATCACTACGAGAATTGACATACTGTCGTATTCTGTCATAAACATATTTTTTTTCTATTATTGATTCAATCTTCTTTTTAGATTTATAATAGGATTTATAAATTGAAATCCATTTAAGAATGTGGTTGGTGATTCTAAATTATCAGTATTGGATTAAATTTGTTTAGTTTGGGGAAGAATTTAAAGTGCTTGTTATTCGAGTACTGTATATGTAATATGTTCAGTGACATAATGAAAAGGGTCAAGCAAAATTGAATACGTTGCGTATAATATAAAGAGAATAGTTACTAAGACCTTCGAAGTTATCGAAAATAAACTTACACGACAGAGTTTGATTGTATTATTTTGAGTGTGTTAGGAATATTCATGTATTAAGGAATAAGTTTCATTCAACTATGGTCATTTAAGCCTTGTTTTATGGTTCTGTATAATCAATACTTCATTATCGTTGGGAGGTTAAAATGAGATATAAATCAACTAGAATCCTACCCTTTTTAATTATACTATCCTTATTGGCTGCACTTTACTTTTATGAAATAAGGCACTATTCTAGGAGTGTTACAGACGCCTTAAATAACAAGGCGGGATCACAATTAAAGGAGTTTATTGGGGGGGATATAAAAGCAAATGAGGCGTATTTATTTTACTTAGACCTTGACAATCAAGTTGTGGGTACTTTCCTCAAAAAAAATATGTTCGGTTGGAAGGTCCGTGGAGCACAAACGGGAACTGGTTTGGAAGTGAATAAAAGGTACACTTTGACCAAAGCTAGTGTTGGAAGTAGATATGCCCAAAAAAAATTCTATTTTGGATTGACTTCAATTGATAACCTTGGAAAACTAGTGATTAACGAAAAATACCGCGCAACCCTTATAGATCTGGATCAGCAGTTACAATATCCCGATGAAACCAGAAACAAGTTTTTGTGGTATGTATATTTTACTGAAAAATCTAATGATAACGATTATAAAGTGCAAGTTTATGATAAACAAAACAATCAAATCTACCCCTGATATTACCAGACTTCATGACCACGCTACTGCAAGCATTTTCACTTCATTCAAAAACATATCCTGTGCCCAATCGACTGGTTAATATAGTATACCTATATTTTGATAGTCACAGTCTAAAAGCTTAAGTGATTCTAAACGATATCCTACGGGATATGGAACTTTAACCTAGTTATTTATCGGCATCGTTTAAGTGCCGCAAATGACTCAAGATGTGGAAATAGAAAACTTTAATACCTTCATAATCTATGATAGCATTCCTGTAAATCGTTGAATTAAGCCTTCGCAATAAAACGAGCGCCCCGGTACGATGGGAATACGCAACAGGTCATAGCCCTTAAAATCCCATCATCCTTTTGAGGCGCTCTACTGCGGAGTTTAAATCGTAGGGGAAACAAAATCAACTCATTGGGAAAATTTCCCTCTTCTATTTCCATCAAATCTTCCGGAAGCTTGCTAACGAAACTAGATCCGGAAATTCCTTCTGATAACGGTAAGGAAATTTCCGGCCATTATTTTTAGGCATCAATTCTATGCTTCCTCGAATTTTATAGCAGCTTTATAGATGAAGATAGCTACGAGGGGGAGCTTGAAAACCCACTATCTTTGAATCTGTATACGTATGTGCATAATAATCCGCTCACTAACATTGATC